>JAUIFW010000015.1 GCA_030430105.1 bacterium
ATGGAGCAGCACCTCTTCCGTTCCCTTCTTCTGAGTATTGAGTGCATCCGTATCGCGATCAAAATAATCATTGATTCCGTAGATACAAAGGTTTCCTGCCAGGGTGAACCAGAAAAACCATAGCACAAGGGGGAGCCAGAGGAATGCTTCAAAGGGGTAGGTATAGGCAGCGCCAAGTACGAAAGGACCAGCAAGATAGTGCCAAAAGGTAGGCCGAGAAATACGGAAGAAACGAAGAAGCAGGCTCATGAGGCTTGGGCAAAGGTGGTAAGAAGTCGCTGCAGCGGAGCATGGGTAGAGAGGCCAGCGTTGTCTATAAAGGTTCTCGCCAGCTCCACATGCTCATGAATAGCACTAAGCATATCTCGCACCACATCCTTTTGCAAACATGCTTCCATAGTCGCTTCATAGAGAGATTCGGGGAGGTCTTGCCCGTGAGCAAAACAGCCACGAATTTCCTCCCTAGATGAGGCAGAAAGCTGCTCCATCGCGGTCAAAAGATGTGGGGTTGGTTTGACGCGGAGTATATCACTAACTCGACCATCCTCTCGCCTTTGTTTGCTGCCTGTGATCTCAATATGATCGTCATAGAGTTGGTAGGCGATGCCAAGGTGTTTACAAGCGCTACGTAAGTCCTCCATGGACACTTCCTTGGTGGAGACAGAAGCCGCTAGGAAGAGTGGGAGCCAAATACTATAGGCAGCAGTTTTTTTCTCGTAAAAATCAAGTAACTCTTGCTTCGTCGGGAAGTGGTCCGTATCCATTTCCTTCACCTGTCCCTCTGCGGTGAGGAGGACAATACGGAAGACTTCTGAAAGGGCATCTCCGCTACCTAGCTGCTGCAATCCTTCACTGATAAGTCGCAGGGCTTCCGCATGCAGCACATCTCCCCATACAATTCCCTGTGCGTTTCCTAGGCGTTCACAGCCAAGCAGCGAGCGAAAATGGGCATGCAGGGTTGGCTTGTCTCGCCGTAATTCATCCCCATCCATAAGGTCGTCGTGGATGAGAAAGAAGGCATGAAGTAACTCAATACCAGAAGCGATATCCATATGTGCTTGCGTAAGTGCCACATCATAACAGGCGCAAGCTTCGAGAAAGAGCGTAGGGCGAATAAATTTCCCTCCTGTGCGGACATACGTATCAATGTAGCTATATCGCTCTCCATAGGACGAAAGTAAAGATTGCATCGTTGCCTCGAAGGCGGCAGGCCAATCACTTGGGGACATGGGCACGGGTTATACGAGATAGGGTGGTGAGTAGTAGTCTAAAGAGCCATAGTTTGCGCATGCGCAGAGGTTTCTGAAATGGCAGCAGTGGCTCCTCTTCAATCTTTCCAAGGGTAGCAAAATATCCCTTACAGGAAAGTCCAACCGCTAGGCGACATCGAGGGGAGAGGGTGCGCAACCCGGCCCAAATGGTAGGCCACATAGCACGTATCGCTGCTGCTTCTGCGACGACAAGCTTCTTGTATCGCTCGTCTCTAGGTTTTTTTTGGAGCCATTCCTTCTCTGAAATACCATGCTCCTTCAAGAGGGATAGGGGAAGATAGATGCGTCCTCGCTCTCGGTCTTCTTCAATATCCCGGAGAAAATTAATTCGCTGGAATGCGGTTCCAAGTAACTGCGCGGAGGGAAGTGCATTCTGAGCAGTCCCCATTATCCGCGCCATCATTAGACCGATTACGTCTGCAGAGCCAAAAATATATGCGGCGATATCCTGATCCGTCTAGTGCGCCAAATATCCCATTCCATAGAAGTGAAAAAGCCATCGATCCATGGTTTCTCAAAGGATTCATTCTTTGCAAGAGCCACAAAGGTATGAATTACCTTGTTTTCCTCTTGGGAGAGAGGGGAGGTTACCCGTAGCCCCTTCCAAGCAGCGTTGAATTGATCACGAAACTGTTCGAGTCGCTCCTTGGGGTCACTTCCCTCTGCAGGGTTGTCTACATACTCGTCCGCAAGGCGCACAAAGGCATACAGCACATACACCTTATGCCGCATGGCACGAGGGAAGATCCATGTGGAGTAGTAGTAGGTGGTACTATGCCGTTTAAAAATATCGCGGCACAGCCGCACATCCTGCTTCATGGGAGGCGGTTAGGATTTGAGAAGGGTTCGAACACGGTCCCGCACCAGGTGCCCAGAAATGAGACACATGGGTACACCGATACCAGGCACCGTATTTGCCCCTACATAAAAGAGATTTTTGACCTTCTTCGAGTAGTTGCGAGGTCGAAAAAGAGCGGTCTGGAAGAGGGTATGGGCGAGCCCCAGAGCGCTTCCCGCATGAGCGTTGTAACGAGACTTGAAGTCGCTGACGCAAAAGGATCGCTGTACCTTGAGATGGGGTTTTACATCCGCTCCTGCAGTCCTAGAGAGGGTTTCCAGAATAAAGTCGAGGTAGATAGCTCTGATCTCTGGTGTATCCTCGAGGTCCGCTGCAATAGGGATGAGGATAAAGAGGTTTTCTCCACCTTTTGGAGCGACGCTTTCATCACTACGAGAGGGGCAGCCGATGTAAAAGCTCGGGTCCTCTGGCCATTCCTTGCGATCAAAGATATCAGCAAAGTGCTGTTCCCAATCTTTGGCAAAGAAGAGTGTATGGTGCTGCAGTTCATCAAATCGACGATCAAACCCTAGAAAGAATATAAGCGCAGATGGTGATTGAACACGTTTCTTCCAGTAGGTACGCGAGTACTGTCGGTATTGCTCCTCGAGAAGTTTGGTTTCCGTGAAGTGATAGTCAGCATTAGAGACCACCACATCCGCTGAATGCATGGTTCCTCCTGCGGTCACACCTGTTGCTCGCTTAGTCTTTGGATCCACATGAATCGCTTCAATAGGGCTGTTCACATGGATCTGCACCCCCAGCTCCTTGGCAATCTTTTCCATTGCCTTGGGCACTTCGATCATCCCACCCTGTGGGTAGAACACCCCCATATTGAAGTCGATATGGCTCATGATGTTGTAGAGGGCAGGCGTATTTGAGGGTGATCCTCCTAGAAACACCAGAGTATACTGCAGTACCTTTTGGATACGTGAATCCTTGAAATAGCGGGACACATAGCGCTGCATACTTTCAAATACATGGAGTTTTCTCCCTTCCACCACAAGCTTCCAATTGAGAAAATCAAGGAGAGAGTTGTAATTCTTGTATACAAAATCTTCCATGGCGACCTCATAGGCGTATTTCGAGCGCTCGAGGAAGGTGTCAAACTTGGCAGCACTTCCAGGCTCCCACTTCTCAAAGATTTTCTTCACTTTTTCCACATCCGTGCTCATATCCACATATTCTCCATCTCCAAAGTAGATACGGTAACTTGGGTCTAAGGGCTCCAAATCCAGATAATCCTTGATATCCTTACCCATATCCTGGAAAAACCGCTCAAACACATCAGGCATGAGGTACCAGGAAGGGCCCATATCAAAGCGAAACCCGCCTTCCTCAAAGCTAGAGGCCTTTCCTCCCACCATTTCGTTCTTTTCAAAGAGTTGTACATCGTGACCGTCTTTGGCGAGGTAACAGGCAGTTGCAAGTCCTCCGATTCCACCTCCGATCACAATAGCGCGGCTCATAGATGCATGGATAACAAGTAGGTTATTGCAAATTAGCGCATCATCAGGTATAATAAAAGGATGGTATTCCCTTTTTAATTGACATGAGTGATACGTCCTTGGCAGAAATTCTCGCCTCTCACCCCTTTATCGACAAGGGGCTCGTTGAGCGAGTAAAAAATATGGAGCTAGAAGGAAAGATCAATGAGGCGCTTCGCACCAAGATTCTCGAGACCGTAGCGCGGGAGGTGGGGCATATCTATGACCTGCGCGCAGAGGAGCTCACAGCCATCGGCGACTATCTCAAAGCACTCAAACAAGAGGTCCAAAAGGTGGAGCGAGAGGGTGTGAAGGAAATAGAAAAGGAAGAGCATAGAGAGGAAGAAAAGGGGCTCGAGGAACTATTAAGCAATCTTTAAACTACGAAGTTACAAAAATTACAATGGCAGGAGCAAACAGACCAGATAGAAAACCACAAGAGATAACTGATATTACTGAGTTGGCTCAAAAAAAGGAGGCAATTCAAAGTAGTTTAACTGAATACGCCAAAGCGCCTACTAAACAAGAGGCGGAGCAAAAGCTTCAAGCTGCACTAGCGTCTTATCGAGATGAATTTGACGACTCGTATGAGCATGCGAAAACCCTTTTGAATGAAGCAGGGGGTAACGTGGCGCAATTAAACGCGTTGAATGCAGCACAAAAAGAAGTCAAAACTCTTCTGGATGAAGGAGAGGGGGCCTTTCAGAATATGAAATCGGCTGTAAGAGCTGGTCTACACAGTCAGCTCTCAACTAACATAGAAGAAAGCCATGAAAAGGCTGTAGAGGCTGCAAAAAACCTCAACAGCGCGATAGATACCCTATTGGGTGAAGGCAGTGCCGACACTGGAACACAGGAGTCCAAGGAGTCAAAAGAAGTACAGGGGCCTGCACCACAAATCAGTAGTGGTGACCCCATTCCAAATCTTTCAAGTCGACCAGAGGCAAAAGAAGCAAAGGAGATTCTACGATCCGGAAGCCTAGGTGAGCTACTGCGCTGGGCATATTACAGTGCGTCCGAGCCTGGATCTGAGACGGCTATGAATGCGGCAACAGGAAAGACTGAGGAATATGCTGTAAAACGTATGAAGCTCTTCCCTTCAAGTACTGCCTCGCCTGATGAGGTGCAGAAGTGGAAGGAGGAGAATAACTTCGATGCCCAACTCAGTAAATGGCTAGATAACGGGGAGTTTAGCGACGAGCTAAATCTGCCATTTATCGCAAGCAATCCAAATTTTTCAAAGGAGCGAATTCGATCTCTTGCAGAAAAGGAGCCAGGTATGATTGTATACATGTTTATTGAGATTTTTCAGGAGGTACTGAGAGTAAAAGGAGGTGGATTAAAGGAAGTAGAGACAACGAGGCCAGATGGAAAAAAAGAGAAAACTAAAGTGCCAAAGGAATGGGGCGATACAGAGCTGGGAAGAGTATTCTGGGACCTCTATAACAACAAGGGAGAAGGTAAAGTAAAGTTTTTCTACACTCGAAGCACAGGAAAACTAAGTGTCGGGCATTTCTCCGAAAGCGCAGAGGCGAAAAAGGAGACCGCTCCTGCCACGTCAAAAGCAGCAGGAGGAAGTGAGCGACCAGCTGCCAAAGCTTCTCCAGAGTCACAAGCTGAAGGAAAGGACTACAAGGAGCTTATGAAGGATTACCCTGAGGATCTTAAGACCGTCATCGAGCAATTCAAGAAGGTAGAACCAACAATTGAACCAAAAGAAGCAACAGCCTTCAGAGTCTCTAAAGAGACGAGAGAAGCGTTGAAGGGGGTGAAAGGAGAGCAAGCTAGTATGCTCTACTATATAAAGCGAAATGCAAGTGGTGAATATCCCTTCGTAGAAGGAGCTGTGAAAAAGGACAAGGATGGCAACGAGGTATCCATGTACAGTGAGGCAATTTTCAAGCTCTTGCCAAGTAGTCTCTCTGAAGAAAAACGAAAGCAATTGGCGACACTGCCAAGGAGGCACCCCGTTGGGACAAAGAAGAGAGCTGCTGAATATGACATTGCTGTGCATAATAAGGTGACAAACAATGAGAAGGATAGCAAGGGAAGAGGATATCGAGACATGCTTGCAAAAGCATTCGAAGACAACGGTGCATACCAGGTGTACTTCGCCTTTAGTACAAGAAACGTACCGAAGGTAAGGAGTGAAAAAGATGCAGGTGACGTCTCAAGGGGATACATGGAAATCGTGCAGATTGCCGATAAGGCAGCAGAGTCAAAAAAGAGTGGAGGGCAAGAAACGAAGGGAGAAGGAGCGCCCGAAACGCAGAACATCCCCGTGCTAAAGCTAGAAGAACTCGAGAAGCAGAATAAGGATGAAGCTCTAACACAATTTAGAAAGTCGAAAGAATTCGTTACAAGTCTTACTGACTTCCAAGCAGAGTTAAAGAATGAAGTAAAAAAGAACGAGAAGATAGAGAAAGCATACAAGAATCTCGCTGCCTTTGGTCTTAGTCATAAACTAGACGACCTAGTAAGCATGGATCTAGCAAATGAGAAGAACCCTGCCAAGGTAGCAAACTTGATTAGTCTTATGCAACTATACCGAATTGCAGAGGGGGATAGCGAGAAGTTTGACCCGACGAAAGATATGGGAACTATGAGGAGTATGCTGGACTATTCGTTCAATATGAATAAGTATTTGCCTCTCAATAAGTTCGCCTTTAGGGAATACTTCAAGCAGGAAAAGGAGACTGCAAGTTTTGCAAATGATTGGGACAAGGTTATACCTCCTCACTACAAGCCAAAGATGGAGACCTTTATGCAAGATCTGAAAAAGGCACTTGCTACTGAGGATCAGAGTGATTTGGAAAATACCGAGTCAAACCAAGAATCAAACTCAGAAGAAGAAACACAAAAGGCTTAAAAAGGCCGACTCTTCACATAATAAATCTTCCTGCCCTCTGCAAGGTGACTCACCTCGTAGGGGGTTTTAATTTCGGTCAGATATCCTGGCACCTCCTCTGGAGGGAGCTTGTAGAGATTCTCGTATTTCTCGAGCTGTACCCAGCTCCAAAGATCAAGTTGCTCTAGCGTATAGTCAAAGAGAGGCTTTGAGTCCGTCTTGAGATGAAGTACCCCATCCTCGCCCAAAAGCTCCTTGTACATAGTCAAAAAACGCTCTGACGTAAGTCGCTTGTGCCTTCTTCTGTGGGGCAAATGTGGATCTGGAAAGGTAATCCAAATCTCATCTATCTCCCCTGGCTTGAAATGCTCTGCCAGCTCCTCGATCTGCATGCGAAAAAACATGACATTGGGAAGCCCCTTTTCTTCCGCTTCCGTAGCACCAAACCAGATGCGTGCACCTTTGATATCCACACCTATGTAGCGGTTTTCCGGGTTGCGCTCCGCGAGGGCAACCGTATAGGATCCAGCGCCACAGGCCAGCTCTAGGATAAGTTTCCCCTCCGCACCCAAATAGTCACGCCAATCACGCCCCTTTTCCTCAAAGGGGGTAAAGCATCGCTCCATCTCCTGCACATCCTTGAATCGTTGTAGTTTTTTCCTTCCCATACAGATCACATAAGTATGCTGCGATTGTAGCGGGCATCATCTCTCTGACAAGGAAAACCATCCGTACACAGGCCTATTCTAGGGTTTCATAGGTAAAGATCCTCCAAGTGAGCGAGAGGGTGTCCTCCTCGAGGAAGGCAAACTCTGTAAGGAGAAAGTTCTTGAGGGAGTTGAGCTTCCCCTCTACACCGTTGCGATCTTCCACATCGAGGGAAATATCGAGCGTATACGTATCCTCCTCCTTACGAATTTCCACATGGCGAATCTGCATACTCCACACAGGGAAATAGGTGGTATCATAGAGGTCTACAGCTTCATAAAGCTGGGCAAGTTCCTGCTCGAGCTCAGTAATATTGATTCTCGCCACGGGCTCACTCACCGTTAGGAAGCGGAGTGCGAGGGTGACATCTCGCTCGGATTTAAGTGCAATATCTGCCTCTATGGCTTGGGTATCTTCTTCCGTTACCAGGGTATGCTCTGGTATGAGAAGGGTTGCTTGGTAGGAAGCGGTGGTTTCGTTGAAGTCGAGGGTAATAGTATCAACTGCTGCCAAAGGAAGGTGTGTTGCAACCGCTTCGACAAAAATCCGCTCGAGAAGTTTACGTTCTTCTGTCACTAGTCGGCTTGCTACTACGTCGGGTGTATCCACGGTTACCTGAGGAAGTAGACGGAGGTCCAAGCTTACTTGAGTGTCAAGTGCTTCTGCAATAACCCGCTCGAGCTCCGCTTGCTGCTCGTAGGTAAGGCGAAACTCAGATGGGGCACGAAGCACCGTGGTCACTTGCCGAAAGGGCTCACCTCTAGTACCCATTAGTGGTGCAGATACCTCAATACGGTCGACTCGTAGTGAGGAGGAAAGGCTGGTGAGATAGGATTCTAGGCCAGTCTCCACCGCTTGGACCTCCACTTCTTGCTGTACGAGCCGGCCAAGGGAAAAGGCAAGCTGCACACCGAGGAGTATCAAGGTAAAAATAGTAACCCCGATACCGATTTTCAGTGGCGTTTCTGATGCTTCCTTTCGGTATCTACGGAATCCACTGAGGAAGAATATACCGATACTCGCAGCCAGGATGGAAGTGAGATTGGTAAGAAACAAGATACTACTTCCACTCGCAACACCGAGGTGCCACACGGAGATACCTATACCTACGATAACAAGAGGAGGTAGGAGAGAGGCTGCAATAGCGACACCCGCCGCTGCAGTCGTCAGCTTATTGCGAACAATAATAATCGGAGCGGCAATACCCGTGGCTATAGCCACCAAAAAATCGAGGAAGGTTGGGTTGATGCGGGTCCCAATTGCGCTATTGAGCTCGAAAATAGAGCGAAAGAACGCAAGGGAAAGGAGGGTAGAGATACCTATGGCAAGCACCAAACTTGCTCCAAGGAGCATGAGAGATCGTCCCCAAAGCTTCTTATCATTCCTCACGGTTCCAAGCGCGACACCAATAATCGGCCACAGAAGCGGTGAGAGAATCATGGAGCCAATCACGATAGCAGAATTATCCAGCATAACCCCTAGGGTTGCAATAATCGTGGAGAGCACCAAAAGACTCCAATATTCCATGGAAGGGCGTGCCTCCTCAGTAATCATGTGGAGGACTTCACTATGCTGTGTAGAAAACAAATGAATCATAGGTCTGTATCTATATAGTATAGCATAAAATGGGCAAAAAATCACCTTTTCCGTACTAGTTAGGCCTGTATACTAGCGATAGTTCCTGAACCCTTCCATGAACCAGACCTTTCTCGACCGAATTTTCTACGCAAGCATAGTGATAGCGACCACGTTGGTCTTTGGTATTGTCTGGTTGGTGCGAGAAGAAATCAAGGCCCCAGCGCCAGAAGCTCCTCCCATAGTGGAGAAAACAGTGGTATTTGAGGACGTGGCACCGGATCATCCCGCGAGCGAAGCCATTTATGACCTCTCTCGCCAGGGTATTCTTCAGGGGTACGCAGATCGCACCTTTAGGCCAGATGAGCAGGCAAATAGGGCAGAGAGCATCAAAATCCTCCTGCAAATCAATCCTTTTGAGCGGGGAGATGTATTTGAGCAATATGCCCGCTATCAAGAGGAGGAAAAATTGGAGCCAAAGGGGTATTTCATCTATCCTGATATCACGCCAGATAGCTGGTTTGCCCCATATTTGTTAAAAGCAGTGCGACTTGGCTTGGTAAGCGGTAATCCAAACGGTAATTTTGAGGCTGGTCGCCCCATTATGCTCTCAGAATTCCTAAAAATGCTCTTTGTGCTAGAGCGAGAACAGATTGCAAAGGATGATGAAAAGGAGCAGCCCTTTGATTCAGTGGAGCCGTTCATGTGGTATACCTCATATTTTGTGCGAGCAAAGGACATAGGCTTACTTCCGCTCGCAGAAGGAGAGCTCGTCAATCCCTCTGAGCAGCTTACTAGGGGGCGCATCGCACAGATTATTCATAGGTATTTTCAGCTCCGCACATCGCTGTAAAATACTCTTGAACTAGAACAGGCCCCCGCCTAGGATAGGGCCAAAGAAAAGGAGGATTGCTATGAAAAAACGCGTAGCTTTTGATATCGATAATGTGCTCTACAACGATATGGGGCCGTTTATCCCATGGTTTCAGGTCATGATAAGCGTGAGGCCGCTCTTCAGGCAGTACAAGGTCACCAGGGTGCTTCGATATGAAGATTGTCATAGATACCATTGGACAGACACCTTTCCGGAGGTGCCAGAACCCCTGATTTGTGACCTATACAGCGAGTTTCTCTCAACCTATGAGTTCAAGAACATTCGCCCTATTCCAGGCGCAGTAAAAGCACTGACGCTGGTAGCAAAAAAACGCGATCCCTTTACGCTTACGGCGAGGGATGCAGATAAGTTTGATGTGAGAGCGAGAACACATGCAATGCTTGATAGAGACTATACGAGGATCTTCTCAGAACAGCTGTTCTCTTGCGATTTTGGCAGGGAAACCAAGCTCGAAACCTGCTTGCGCAAAGGCGCTGTGCTCCTGGTGGATGATTCACCAGTCAATGCGGCGATAGCATCCCATCAAATACCCGTCATAATGCGAATAGAGCCTTGGACACGCGAAATCTTTGAACTTGATGCAAAGATTGAAAATATCCTCATGTTTCAAGACTATAGCAAGCTGCCAGCCATGATTGACTGGGTGATAGATCGACTACCAATACACATAGCGGTGTAAACCGTAAAATGCCCTACACAAGGGCTTTTTTCTTATGTGATAATAGAGCTAGACACTGACAAGAAATGTGGTGAAAGTATTGACTTTTCTTAAAATGGTAGTAGTATACAGCATACTCAATAACAAAGAGTCTATGTCACAAAACAACGCAATGCCTTCCGACCAGGAAGCATTGGAGCTATTTGTCAAAAGTATGGTGCTAGAGCGAGGTATTCTAGCCGAGCGAGGGCCTGAGGTTGCCGCAAAGGAAGAAGAGCTGGTACTAGCGGCGCTAGAGCGGTCAATCAAACAACACCTATGGGAGCAGCTAAGCCCAGAGGATCAAGAGGCCTTTCAAGCGTTGCTTGAAGCAGGTGATACAGCAAAGAGTAGTCGATTCCTAGGAGAGAAGCTCTCTCCCATCGAGGATCACATAAAGGAAGCCATGCTCACCTTTAGAACAGAATATCTTAGCGAGTAGGAACTCGCACCTTTGTACCTTACAAGATATACATGTTTGGATTTAACAGACAGAAAGCAAGAAAGTGCATGAACCCGGATATTCCGGCAGGAGACAGGCTTGCTACGGATAGACCTGCAGCTACGGCAGCAGGAAATACCATTCGCGTTTCTTTCATAGATCTTTCGCAGAATGTACGAGACAACGCGGTAGACGGAGCAGATCAGCATCTTCTCGAAAGAAACCGTATGCAGCGCTACACAGGAATAGGAGGACTATTTCGAAGGGCTTGGAACAAGCTTTCAGGAGAGGTAGTGCGGCAGACAGAGATTCATGAGCGTATGGATACGATTCGACGAACCAGAAATCTCTTTGCAGGGCAAGGACATCTTGGTGCAAACGTGAACCAGATGCAGGCGGATATGAGCGATGCGGTGGTAGAGCGATTTGAGCACGGAGGACGAGAGGCGCTTTCTACCAATCTTGGAGAGCATTATGACGTACTCGGAGTGACAACTCCTGGTATGACTATGCCAGAGAGAACGCTAGTCAATCGTATACAGCAGCTCTTCGAGCAGTACGAGCAGAACACAAGTATGACGCAGGACGCACTAGAAACGGCGGCGAGGAATCATCTTCGTACGTATATTCGTGATGCAGGAGCAGATGCTCGTATGACGGAGGCGGAGATTATGGCTACCAACTTAGTTGCGCAGGCCAACGCCTACAGAGCAAACCCTACAGCTACGCTAGAGATCGGAATTGGAGCGGCTCGTGTAGGTGTTCGAACGGACGCAAAGCACAGCTTTATCGATAGAACCGTAGATGCGGTAGTGGAAAATAGCTTCATCGGAGGATGGATTGAGCCAGGTGCAGCAGTAGCTGCAACAGCTGCCATTGCTACGGGAGCCTATTATGCAGGGCAGGTAGCTGCAAGAAGTGCAGCGTATGCAACGCTTGGACTTGTAGGAGGTGCTGCTGCAGGAGGAGCAATCCTAGGAGCAACGGAGGGAAGAAAGATTGAAAATGATCTTCGAACACATAGCCGCGATATGGCAGCCAATGCAGGAGACTTCAATACGGTACGTCAACAGATGGCCGCAAATGGAGGTGTGCAAAATCGAGGATATGTAGGTTTCGGTATCAATACCACGGCGGGTGGTGAGCTTGAGTATGTGTTTGCTCCAGACGCGCAGCAGCGAAGACATCAGCTTGAGGAATATAGGCAGACAACCATTCATGTGGAGCATCTTATCAGTCAGCTGAGCGCAGCTGCCACTGCGGTGCAGACTGCTAGACTCGGTGGAAACCTAGCGCAGATGAACACTGCATATACCAATGCAATGGATTGTTATGCGACATGTTTAGCGATGGACCGGTTCTCAGACCATCACAGCATCGACTTGATTGGATATACCCATGGAAGTCGTGTGGAGATCGAGCGAAGAGACTTTAGAAGAGGGCTAACTGAGCTCAGAGAAGAGCTAGGGCAGCTACATACTGCGGCAAATCCAGCAGCTGTACCACCTTTTGCACAGACACTTCAGGCTGCGATCGACACGGAGCATAGAGCGCTCAATACGATAGCTCAGAATGGTGATATTCATCAGCGAGAACAAGAGTTCGCCGCATACAAGAGACGTCGAATTCTCCGTGTAGGCTTCTATGGTGCGCTAATCGGTACAACCGTTGGAACCGCTTCGTACTACGCTACGCAGGCGATCGGAGACCTCCTTGGGCATGGTGTAATGACAACCCCAAGCACAGGAACGTCGCATACTGGAGCCAATGTTGTAACAGACGCGGCTCATCCAAATGGACACACCGTATCGCAGCTTCCACATCTTCAGAATAGTGGGAACGTCCCATCTCAGATCAAGGGACTCAATGGCTCAAGCTTGGTACTTGATCAAAGCACCAATACCTACAATGTCGTACAAAATGGCAATGTGCTAGCGAACGGCGTGCGCTTGGATAGCAATGGAGCACTCACGCAGGCATCACGAGATGCTCTTGAGAAGCAAGGATTTAATTTCTTTGATCATGCAGAGGCTGTAGCGAGTACAAAGACTGTTTCTACGCGCATGTCCGCAAGTGACTTCCTCGACAAGATGAACGCACAGACAGTGGTTCGAGGGCATATGCACAACAACACGCCAATCTTTGATCACAATGAGCTCAACCTCTATTGGGGTAATAACGGTACGGGAATCAGAGGAAACAGTTATATCTATGAGTTTGATCCACAGACCGTATCATGGGCAGGAAGTGATGTTGTAGACCCACGAGTTGCGGCTGCCAATGGAGATATTCGCCTACATCTAAGCCTCTCTGAAGGAACGCAGGGTCGAGTAATCGAAGTTCCTTTCAAGGTAGTAAACGGGCGTATTGAGGCGGAGATCCCAATGGATTCAGATATTGGTCGAGCATTCTTCCGAGAGGTAAATGGTCGAGCCGAGTTTATCGGACGTTTCGCTGAAGTGGCTGAGGTACATCCACAGGGTGGGTACACCTACACCAAGGTACTCGCTACCGATGAGGGACTTGGACGAGATATGGTAGGAGGAACAGTTACAGAGACGGTGTACAACGGTACCAACCATACGGTAATGCAGGCGCCACTTGTACAAGAGGTGGATCCTGCGGGACTCTTTGTTCCACTAGCATTCTCGGGACGCTCTCCTTTGGAGGCACGTGCAATCCAGCACCCACAGACTGCGCAGCAAGGGAATCAGCCAACACCTCCGTCTGGAGGTAATGGCGGAGGAGGCGGAGGAAATACATTCTCCTTCTCAAGTATGCCAGGAGGTCCAGTGCCAACCGCGCCAACTAACTTTACATTTTGGCCAAACGGAGCAGGAAATCCACCACATGTAGGAGGGGGTGCAGCAGGTGGAAGTACATCACCAACACCACCTATCCCACCAAGCAATAGTGGTGCAGCAGTAGCAATCCCAGCAGCAATCGCAACAGCACATACAAGTAATGGAGGGACGACTCCTCCACCGCCACCAAGTGGAAGTGGACCCGTGGGAGTACTCAACTTCCATCAAGCAGTTGCAGCGAAGAAAAGGAAGAAAGGAGGAGCTACTCCTCCCCCACCACCAAGTGGAGGGGGAACGCAGGTTGCTACAGCAAGCGCAGCAGCTACGCAGCCGGTAGGTGTACCTCTAGGGGTAAGCCTGATGCAGCCTGCGGCAGCGGTTGCAGCTCAGCAGTCCTACGCAGTTCCAGCAACAACGCTAGTTCCATCGGCTGCAAAGACAAAGGTAGCTGTACATAATGCAAGAGTAGATCACCTGATCGATCTCATAACAGCAGAGACAGCGGTATTACAGGCAGACGGGACTTATGTGAACAAGTTTGTCGAAGAAGTAGAAGCCATCATTGACGGGTACAACAAAAGTTACAAGTCTGTGATGGATCGTCTAGATAATCAACTGAAGGTACTTATAGACGACGCTGAGTACGTAAAGAAGTCGATCAATAGTACGGGTGTACGGAAGCGAGCGAGTGCAGAGAAAAGACTCGTAAAGGGCTACAAGACCTACTACTACATGAAGGCTGTTGAGGAGTACTATGCGAATAACCCAGGGAAGGTACAAGACGGACGGCTTGCAAGTCTGATCAAGGACATAAGCGAGCAGCGAAAGATACTAGACGAGGCAAAATATGCTGCAGTCTAAGAGCTAAGAAAAAGGCAGGAATTCCTGCCTTTTTTCTATGGATTGCGTTAGCTTGCTAGGGATGCACAAATATTGACAAGTTTTAGAGAAAGCAGATACTGCTTGCACCTGGAAGAGCTCATTCTTCCAAGCATTTTTCCAAGGAATCATGAACTATTCAGAAACTACTACCAAGCCAAGAAAACGCCTAGTACTGAGACACTTTGATGTGTCCAAAAGTGTAGAGCAAGAAGTCTACGCAAGAGCATCCGATCAGGTGCGCGAGGAGTTTCGTGAGGAGGTTCTAGCGCTGAAGCAGCATAAGCATTTCCCCACCTTCCTCTCAGGTATGGCCAAGCTCAAGCAAAATATTTTGTTTGAAGCGAAGCGGCAAACTACCATGAAGCAAGTTCGGGAGCAGATCCAAACAAGTGGAATCCATACCTTATTTGGATTGGAGTCGAGAAAGGAGCTCGTCCATCAAATGAATCTTCGGGTTGAGTCGGAAGAAGAAATAGGCCTGCGAGATACAAATGGAACCCTGTCACCTGAGCTCAAGGAGGAAATTGTCTCCTACATCAATGGAGCAAAGGACAAGGACGAACTCGAGGGCAGTCGACAGCTTCTTTGGAAACACAAGGATGCAGGCCTCGACACCTGGCAGGAATTGCTGACAAACGTAGAGGAGATGATACAGCTTGGAGAAAGCCTTGAGCACGTAGATATCTACATGCGTTCCGATGAACTAGATCTCGGCGTACACCGATCGGGTAAGCAAAGCACCACCACGCAGCTGGTACAAAAAATTCAGCAAGTACCAGGTATAGGGAAATGGGCAGATGCAAGTGTGCTAGCCTTAGCTATAGGCTCGAGCATGGCTTCTGCAAAGTTACTTGGAAAATCAATGGCGCACGCAGCGGCCGCAGGTGCTGGAACGGTCCTCGCAGGAGTATTTGCAGGTGCAAGCGAGTATGCGCGTACCGAGGATGCGATGGAGAGCTATGATGCATATCGTGCGTCCCACGCTGCAATGGCAGAGACTGATGAGCATGGGATCGTATCCTATGGGAATCATAAGTTTGAGCACACAAGTCATGATCTGCAGAGCAGTAACCAAATTATTCACATGTTGAGACATAATCTCATACTCTTGGGGAAACCTTTAACGAAGGAGGCGCTCAAGAAAAATATGAGAGAGTTTGCTGGTGTGTGGGCACTGCTGAAAGTCAGCAGAGAAAAAAATGTGAACCTCATTGCGTACAGTAGTGAAGCGATGATAGAGCATGAAAAGATGGAGATTGCGCATCTTCTCGCCAAATTGCAGCAGACCTATCTTCAGAATGGGGAAACCTATAGGAAGCAGGAATTGCTAACATCCAAATTGGAACTTCCTATTCTTCAGCGCATTCAGGAGAGTGCTAAACGGGAGGTGGAGAAATCCATAGAAGAGGAGAAGTGGAAGGAAAAGGAGCGAGAGGCAATCAAGCGGAGAGAA
>JAUIFW010000016.1 GCA_030430105.1 bacterium
TGGGATGCGTCAATATAAACAGGTGAAACATTTTCGAAACACTGTCGTTTATACTGGTGAGTCCCGATCTTTGAACCTGAGAAAAGCGCGAAGGAAAGCTGGCAGAAGAGTTGACACTAAGGGGTAAGCTTCCTAGAATGCGCATGTGAATGTCAGATAGGTGCTGCACTTGCAGCAGGGAAGAGGTGATTGTCTCTTATTTTGAGATGGTGGAGGTACTGATATTCCCGCTAAACGATGTTAAACCATCCTTTTATATAGCTCTCGATCTTTAACAATTCGAACATATGAATACGTATGTATTCATCCTTAAGTTGCAATCGCCAAATTGCATAAATTTCGGTTAACTATTTTAAGTTAGCTATCATTCACAAAATCCTATATATCCACTTTATTTTTTTTGTTCTTCAATTATGGCGAACTCTCTAGGAATCACTAGAAAGGCCATTGCTGGAGTATCAACAGCTGCACTTCTTGCGTCTTACGCAACAGTGCTTCCTGTAGCTTCTGCTCAGACATTCTCTGATGTAGACTCAGGTGCTTGGTACGCAGCGCACGTTGAGGCACTAGCTGACATGGGAATTGTTTCCGGTTCAGCTTGTGAGTCTGGAAGCGGTATGTGTTTCCGCCCAGACGCTGCTCTAAACCGTGCAGAAATGGCAAAGATTGCTGTGAACATGGCTACCATGTCCGGTCTAATCGCGGATCCAGACGATATGTCAGGAGCTCCGTCGTTTAACGACGTTGAATCAGGTGACTGGTTCTACGGATATGTGTCAGCTGCAGCGAAAGCTGGTATCTTTGAAGGATACCGGGACGCTAGCGGTGATCTAACTGGATTCTTCGGACCTGGTGACGTTGTAAACCGAGCGCAGGCTGCGAAGGTGCTACTTGTAGCATCAGACGTACCTGAAATGCTAGTTCCAGCGGCTCCATTTATCGATGTGAATCCAAGTGACTGGTTCTATAACTATGTCACTTCAGCTTATAACTGGTCTATCATCGACGGTTATAAGAAAGACAACGGAGATCTTACTGGGTTCTTTGGACCTGGTGATCCTGTGACTCGTGCACAGATCTCAAAGATCGCTGTCCTTTCTCAGGATCCAGTAGACCGATATACTGGAGAGAAACTTAAGGATGGTGAAACTGACGGTATGACCGACGGAGAAACCGACGGTGAGACCGACGGAGAAACTGACGGTGAGACTGACGGAGAGGTTGTACCTCCTTCAGACGTTTCATTTGAGGCTTCTTTGAACTCATCTACTCCAAGCGGGCAAGTGCTTGCTACAGGAACTGCGTTTAACACAATGGCTCTTGTAGACCTTACTGCTGGATCTGATGAGGATGTTAAGGTTACTGAAATTTCTATCCTCAGCCGAGGTATCGTAAACGACTCTGACCTCAATGGGGTTCTTGTTGTAGACGAGAACGGTAAGAGACATGGAAATATCGTTAACTTCTCTGATTCTCTTGCTGTGATCAGCCTTGCTGCTAACCCAATCATGGTAGAGGCAGGAACTACACACACTATCACTGTACAGCTTAACTTCGAGACAACTGCAAACGCGTCTTCAAGCGGAACTGTAGGTGTAGAAATTCCAGCTGGAGGAATCCAGGCTGTAGGAATGGACTCAATGGGATCTGTTACAACTGACGGACTTCCAGTTACTGGTCCAATCTTCCAGTTTGTTAGTGGTTCTAACATTGGAAACGTAGAGCTTGACTCTCAGACTATCGCTGTTGACGCTATCGAGGTTGACCTTGGAGCGAAAGACCAGGAGATGTCCAAGTTTGAGTTCTCTGAGACTTCTGCAAACGAAGATGTAAAGATTACAGAGCTTACGCTCTATAACAACGGAAATGCTTCTGATGATGATTACGAGAATATCCGACTTCTTTCTCCAGCTGGAGAGGTGCTTGCTACTGTTGCAAACGCTATGAACGGATATGTAACGTTTGATTTGTCTAGCAATCCATACGTTATCCCAGAGGGATCATCTCGAGTTCTTTCTGTTATGGTTGATGTTGCTATGTCTAGCAACAGCGCGACTCGAACTATGCAGTTCACAATCGAAAACGACTATGACGTGAAAGTAATGGGATCTTCTTCTAAGTCTTTCCTTCTTCCAACTGCTGAAGGAAACGTAGATACTGGATTCCCGATCGGTGACGAGTCAAATGGTGATACTGATGGAGTGAACACTCTTCAGATCAAGGAAGGTACATTGACTCTTTCTAAGGCTACTTCATCTCCATCTGGAGAGGTTGCTGCTGGAGGAAACGATGTAGTTCTTGCACAGTTCAAGCTTGAAGCTGCTGGTGAAGACATCGAAATCCGAGGAGGAAATTTTGGTCTAACGCTTTCTGATTACGATAATACTGAATGTAACGCTGGAACTCTCCAGACTGTTACAGGTACTCTTCGAATCAAGATCGACGGTAAGACTATTCACAGTGTGAACGCAAGTGATACTGCTGGATGTACATACCTTGATGGATCATCTGTATCTATTTCACGATTCAACAACTACCACACAGTTAAGGGTGGAACGACAGCTACAGTTTCTGTAGAGGGAGATATCAATGAAAATGCAAACGACGGTGATACTGTCCTTGCTACGTTTGGTAACCTTTCTGTAAAGAAGCTTACGTCTAACAAGACAGCTACTGTTGCTACTACTCCAACAGGAAACACGCTTACAGTTACAACTGCTGAGCTAACTCTTACGAAGAACTCTTCTGAGGGAGACCGAAACATTGTTAAGGGATCTACAAACCAGAAGATCGGATCTTTCAACCTCACAACAACAAATGCTGAGGGTGTAAGTGTTTCGACTGTTGTAATCGACCTTAAGCCAAGTGATAACGGTATCACAAACCTTAAGCTTATGGATGGAGATACGCAGATCGGATCTACGAAGCCAGACCCAAATGCTGACGATAACACGTTCAGTGTGAACGGACAGCTTATCATCGAGAAGTCTTCAAGCAAGACAATCGACGTATACGCTGATATCTCTTCTGGATCTACTGCAACTCCACTTATCGTGAACTTCGATGCATCTTCTGTTACCGGTACTGGGCTAAACAGCTCCAAGTCAATCTCTGCACCATCTGCAGAAGTTGATCTTCAGAGCAACGCTCTTACTGGAAGCGGAAACGCAACAGTTGCTAAGACTGCAAGCACTTCAAACAGTGCTGTTCTTGCATCTGGCGAGCAGGATGTAAATATCTTCACATTCTCTGTTAAGGCAGACAATAACGAGGATATGACTCTTTCTCGAGCGAAGATCGCTGTAGCTAATGGACAAGAGACTGTTAAGAATCTTGAGCTTTACTACGGTTCTGAAAAGGTAGCTGGACCACTTAACCTTACCAACGGTATGGTTGACTTCAGCGGATTCGAGGTAGAAATTCCTCGACTTGGAACAGAGCAGCTTTGGGTGTCTGCAGATATCAACAACTCTGGTTCACTAGATAGTGACACATTCTTTGTAGGAGGTCTTTACTACTACGAAGTTACAGGTGCATCTTCTGGTAACCTTGTACAGCGATATGCTGCGCGAGAGAAAGTTGGTACTGACACTACAGAGGCATATGTGAAGGGTGATATTTTCATGACTCACAATGACGGTGGTGCTGCAAGCATTGGTGTTGTTACAACAGCTTCTACTTCTGGACTTGCAAATGCTGCAATCCGAAACGGAGGAGTTGCTATTGATCTAAACGACGCTAATGACATGGCATCTAGACTTGCAACAATCTCTACAGAAAATGGTTCTAACGCTCCATCTTTGCAATATGCACTTGGAGAAGTAGTACTTGGATCTGATGATATTACTGCAAATGCTCTAGATCTAGCTATGGTTACTACCGCTGGTACTGGTGCTACAGTTCGATTCACTGGAGATGCTTCTGCAACTGCAGTAATGGATGGTTCTGGAGCTTTCTCTGGAGCAAATGGATACCTTGCTAAGCTTCCTGTAAAGTCTATCGAGGTAGTTGGAACTGACACTGCACATGACTACATCAAGGGTGAAGTTGCTCTTGTAAGTGATGGTGGTGCGATTTTCCCAACATTTGTAACTGCTGCTGGTACTTCTGCTACAGCTACATTCGAAACAGCTACTGCTAATGATGATGACTCAGAGGCTGCATCTATTGCAGATGATGACATTATCTCTACTCTTGCAACTGTTTACAGTGAGACAGGAATCACTACAAAACCAACACTAGCTCGCTACGCTGTTGGAGACGTGGTTATGTTCTCTGCTGATGTAGTAGACGTTGCCCCTGCATTTGGAATTGTTACTGAAGTTAATACAACTCAGAATACAATTGCAATCAACGGTACTGATTACGGTACTTTTGACTCAAATGGAGACGGTGACCTACTAGACGGTGGTGACATCGACAATAATATGACCAATGGTTATATTGCTAAGCTTGCAAGCTTCCGTGGTGAAGGAAACCCACATGCTGTAGAGGACGTTGTTCCAACTGTTACAATCGAATCTACTCCATCTGGTGTAATTTCTTCAGCTGCAAACCAAGATCTAGCTAAGTTCACAGTTACTGCAACTGGACAGAGAGATCTTACTCTTGCATCTCTAGACTTTGATGCTACTGGTTCGTTTGCATCTGCAACAGGTGGTCTTGTTTCAGATTTTGAAATCTGGAAGGGTAACCAACTTATTGCAACAGGATCAAACGCCAATGGAGGTGGTGGAGACAACTGTAACGATGGTACTGTCGGATATGCTACTGACGCTGTCGCAACTGACGGAGGTGCAGGAGCATGTGCTAACCAGAACATCGTGTTTGCTCTAAACTACGATGTAACGCAGGGTGATTCTGTAACCTTCACAATTAAGGCTGATCTATCTCAGATCAACGTAACTGGAGGTGATGATACACCAGGTATCGCACTTCAACTTGATGGTACTGCTGCTCGCTACAACGCGAACAACAGTGTACGATATAGCTACACAAATGGTGAGTCTACGCCTGTAGAGGTTACGACTTCACTACTTGACATGTATCCATACAACACACCGTCAAGAACATCTAACTAATCTTTGATTAGTCAGGTTTCACCATCCTGAAAGTATTCTTTCTAGGATCGAAAAACCCCAACCCCGCTATGCGGGGGAGGGGTTTTTTTGTTGTTTTGTGGTTTGAGCACGCGCATTGCTGCGTCGTGGTGCAAATTTGCTCGACGCCGTACTTGAGTACGGCTTATTCACAAATTTTTCCACTCCTTGCACTGCACATACTCAAACCACAAAACTTGTGAGTTCAATACTTTGATAATTACTCACTATTAATTAACTAATTACTAATTTCGACCGCTCCCAGCGGTCGTTCCATGGTATAATAAAGCGATAGACACCAATCCTAACCCAAGGCCTCAAGCCTTATGCCCTGCGCCCTAAGCCCTAAGACCTAAAAATGCGCCTACGCCCCTACATCTACCTAGGCATCGCCGCCATCCTCGCCACCGCGGGGTATTTCATCTTCTTCCAGCCTACAGATAACGGGGAGCTGTCATCAAACAGTCTCAGTGTAGCCGCCTCCGGATCACTCTCGCCACAGGTACAGTTTCTTGAGGAACAGTCAGAGGAGGGAAGTACGCTTACGATCTCCTGGAGCGCAGATACCTACGCATTTATTCCCACACACGTGCAGGTCTTTGTAGCAAAGGGACAGCGCCTCTCTGACCAGGAAATGCAGACCATTATGGGCGCGAGGATTGATGCTTTGGAGAGTTGCCAATATCGCATGGGTATCATAGAAAATCAGGTGGTCGATGAAGAATGTGAACATACATCGGGAGTACTTCACACGGGTATTTGTTATGGAGAGGAGGAATGCGACAGCTCAAAGCAGAACACAGTTCGCATACAAAACCCATTACCTGGATCTACCTATGGAGTCAGGTATGCCAGCGGAAGCCGCTACTCACTGCTTTCCAATGTCTATGCCACCGAGCAGGAAGAAGGTGAGGGAGTTTCTACAAATGCTTCTCGTATCGAGAATGCATCGATCCGAAGGCTTGATACCTCACTTGAGCTTGAGTGGTGGACAAAAGAACCAGAGAATTCCTTTGAACTCCTTTGGGCTCCAGGAATCTTCCGGACTGGTCAAGAATTGTCCTTTCAGAATGCCGCAGAAACCTGTTTCGTAGAAATCTACGGTGATAGTACCTGCGATTTGAGAGGGAAGCCGTACAGCGCATTCCAAGAGTATTTTGATCAAACAGTCTATCTCATCGAGGTAGATGAGCGGGAAAAGGAGGGAACCTATGGAGTTCGGGTGCCAGGAGGACGCGTTAGTATCATAGGAAAGTCATATGGTAGAATAGGATCAGAACAGAGAGCCAAAGTAGAAAATAGCTTGACTCCTTCGAAACCTACGCTAGATTCCATACACAATAAAAAGCTAGAGGGGCGCCAAGTTTGGATTGCTCAACCTATTCAACTAGAAGGTATATCCTTCACGGCCCGCATGCCCCCGCGGGCTTTTTTTCTTGCCTTTTCTCCCGCACTTTGTAGAAAGAATACAAAGAAAGGAGGAGACTCGATGGGGGGAATCACAAAAGTTGTTGGTGGGTTGCTGGTTGCCTATATGGCGACGTCGATACTCTTTGGTGCTCCACCACCAAAAAAACCAGGGGATATACTCTGGGTAAAGGATCGAAATGGCCTGCGCACAGAAGTGAAGGCCACTGATGATGGGGCAATCTTTGAACTTTCGCTCTACTATACGGGCCCAAAGGGGACCAAGGTCTCGCTGCCAGATATTACGCACGGGGCAAAGTCCTGTCTCTGTAGTAGACGCAGGGAGTCCGTACTGAGAGGGAAGCCCTGCAAAAATATCGCCTTCATTGCTAGTGGTAGGGCGCAAAAAGAGACATTTTTTGCCTATACGTCACAGGCAAAGGGGTACGTGAGTATCACCTACTAAACACAATATAGACACCTTCGGGTGTCTTTTCTTTACATCCACATATTTTACGGCAAAGTAGCATTATCTGTTTGTAGAGTCCTATGCGTACACGAACCCTCACTCATATAGTTCTCGTAATGCTCCTAACGCTCCCGCAAGCAGGAGCGGTTTTTCCGGGGTATGAGTGGCAAGAGCCCACATGGGTGCGAAGGTCTTTGGGCACAGGAGGGAGTTTCGGTTTGAGAAACTGGAGTGGGTATTTTTCAAAGGTTACTAACTTCAGGGGTGTCTACGATCCCTTTGCCTACAGCGCTCAGCTACCGACAATTCTTCTCCCTGAGACTCCAGAGGTGGAGCAGGGGGTAGTAGTACAAAATATAAGTACGCCGTATTGGTCACAAAGCAGGCTCATGGAGCAAGAAGAAGTGAAGGACTCCGAGGAGGTGCAAGCTATGTTGTACCTAGCGAGATTGGAACTCGTAGCGCTAAGGAATCCAGAACAGCTAGATACAAAGGCAAGCCGCCAGGATCTAGCAAGTCTCGCTGTCGCTATGCACGCATACACAAGAAGGTGGGAGGAGGACCTGCGATGGCATACGCCGATGCTCAGTGATCTCTCAGCGGATGACGAGCAGTATGCGCTGTTTGTAGAGGCGGCAAGTAGAGATGTACTCTACATGGAGAAAGAGAGTACAGGATTTCTAAAAGCCAATACAGAGGGGTACGTGACGAGAGCCCAAATGCTTCAAAGTATAGTGCATGCCACTCCCATGAAGGGCCTCTTATTGGAGCAAAAAGGTGAGGAAGAATGGTTTGATAGATATATAGATCTGGCAAGTCAATGGGGCATATTTCCAGCAAACTGTAGGGCCTGCACCAATAGCCCCAGGGAGCACATACATCTAGGCGAGTTGTATACGGTGGCTGCAAAGGTCCTTACTCATTTGCCGTAAAGTCTGCCACCGCGTCAAAGAAAGAAGGTAGATCAATGTCTCCCATAAAGGCCATGCTGCCGAGAAATACGGTGGGTGTTTCGGTGATACCCTGCTGCGACGCATGGAGCTGCGCCTGTTCAAGCAGGTCCGCATAGCGATCCTCTTCCAAGCAAGTGCGATATGCGCTTCCGAGTTCCAACTCTTCTCCAAGGGCAAAGAGAATACTGCGTCTCATGGTGCGTTGCTCTGCATACATGCGCTGTACGAGGGCAAGGTACGGTTCCTCTCCTTGTTCAAAGGCACAGTGTGCTGCGATATGCATATCACGGGAGTTGGCCTGCCTGGGAAGGTCCTTGATATGGATGCGTAGCTTTCCGTCTTGCACCTCGCCCAGGTAGGTAGGGAGCAGTGCGCCACTATGGAAGGAAGCACAGTTGGCGCAGCCATAGTCGACATAGTACTCCATGATGGGGCCGCTTTCCCCAAGGATAATCAAGTCTGCACGGGTAGTAGTGCAGCCTGTAAATACAAGCATGCCAAGCACGCAAGAGGCTAGGAACGTAAAGGTTCGCAAAAAGCTAGGAGTTGTCTGCATGCGTAGGACGGAAAAGAAGCCAAAGACCAAGGATAACGAGGGGGAGGGAGAGGAGTTGTCCCATGGTAAATCCTCCGAAGAGGAGGCCTAATTGTGGATCTGGTGCGCGCACAAGTTCTGCAAGCGCGCGAAGCGTAGCATAGCCGAGGAGAAATACACCAAAGGTTTTTCCTGGTTGTTTTCCTAGTGGGGTTTTGTAATACACAAAAAGAAGGATAGCAAAGAGAAGCAGTCCTTCACCCGCAGCCTGTATGAGCTGAGAGGGGTAGCGGCAGACACTGTCGATACTGGGGTACCGAATACACATAGGGAACCAGTCCGGAGCAGCTCTTCCGACGAGTTCTGCATTCATAAAATTCCCAATTCTTCCTGCAAATAGGGTAAAGGGAATTGGGACAATAAGTCGATCAGCCATTTGTAGGATAGGAAGCCCCAGCTTCTTGAAAAAGAGGTAGACGGAGATTGCGATACCTGCGAGCGCTCCGTGAAAGGATAGCCCTCCTTCCCACACAAAGAAGTATGAAAGGGGATTTGCGATCAACCCTTCAAAGCCATAAAAGAGCATATAGATGGTTCGAGAACCAATGAGCATGCCAACAAAGGCCCAAACAATGAGGTCCATGGTTTGCTCTTTTTTGAGTGGCCATTCCCCACGCTTCCTATGCACCTTCTCATACCACCACCAAGCAAAAGCAAAGCCAAAGATATACATGAGAGAATACCAACGAAGTCCGAAGTCTCCTATCTGCAGGAGGAAGGGGCTGTGCGTATGGTCGATTTGAAGCATGGAAGAAGCTCAATATAGTAGGGAAAGTGTAGCACGAGGCGGGTAGTGGATAAGGGGGAAAGTGAAGAGAAGTATTTGACAAAAGTATAAAAATAAGTATAGTGATCTATCAAAACAAAAAAGGAAATTAATTTTATGAAAAGCTTGTTAATCGCTGTAATCGGAATGTTCGCCTTAACTCTTACCGGCTGCCAGATCGGAATGGGAGGAGCAGGGGCAATAAATTTGCCTTCAGCAGACGCTGTGGCTCAGGCTAACTATGAAGCTCAGGTAGGTGGGTTCCAACTGGGAGAGGAAGGTTTTACCACCTCCTGTCCGGATGGATTAAGTTTCAAAGTATCTCAGGAGGTGGCAAAAGCTTACCTCTGGGATGGCCCACACGTCATAGCGGAAGCTACTCCTATGAATGGCATAGTAGCCTTCGCAGGTGAGCTCAAGTTTGAGCATAAAAAAGTATTTACTATCACCGCAGACATCTGGGGCGATGAGAATACAGAGGTCATGTTTGACCTCATGCCATCAAATATGAGTTCTCATCCAGTTTGGGTGGAGCATGCAAGTAATCTCAGAAGTAACACTGCCGTTGGCAGTGACAACTGGGAATCAAAATAAAACCACCAAAAAGCCCCGCAGCCAGCGGGGCTTTTCACATGTATTGTGATATAAAGTAAGGTAAGAATTTGACAAAAATAAAATATAGTGTATAAAGTTTACGTTCATAGATAAAATACATATGGAGGAATAGTATGAACAAAGAAAAGCTCGTAAAATTTTGCCTTTCATTCTTGCTTTTAGGAGCCACTGCATGTAGCACACAAGAAAAAGCCCCTATTGTAGTAGAGTTGCCAGCGCGCTCTACAGTGGAGCATAATCTTGGAGCTGTAAACAAGCCAGTTCCTAAAGCTACTCCATTGCCAGGATCCTCTGAGCACATTCAGTTGGATGAAGCAAAAATGGGTAGTCCTAGCAGTGCCAATGAATCTGTATTCCCAATTGAAGTAGATAATCTCAAAAGAGATGATCTCACAATTACGGCAATAATCCTGAAAGAAAACCCATCCCGAGGCAATATTCAGCTTATGGCCGCTGGAGAGTTTGTAGAGTATTTCAATCGCGATACAACGCGAAAAGGATTTCTGCCAACCAATATACAGGTTTCAGAGACAGGAATGCTACTGGAATTGCTGGATGATGCTGGGAGTGACCGGCTTGATATTGAGCATGTACTGTACATCGTCAATGCCAACCCCTTTGAGATGCATCAAACAGCAGGGCTTAAAATCAAGTCCTTTGGGAAACAAAACTCTTAGGGCGCGTAAAAACAAATCGCCAAGCCTCGCAAATTTGCGGGGTTTTTTGTTTGAATAAAAAAAGGTGGTGACCCCGCCGGGAATCGAACCCAGATCTGCAGCTTAGGAGGCCGCCATTCTATCCAATTGAACTACGAGGTCAAAACATGGCGAGTTTCGCACAAAGAGCAGGGAAGTGCAAGCTTAGAGTAGAGCTCGATATTCTGAGACCATTCTCTCAAGAGAGAAACTATGCACAGAAGTCTCTCTGCCGTTATGAGAAAGGGAAGCCGCAAGCTCAGGTTCCTGCAAAACCCGTAGCAATGCCTCTGCCAAGAGCTGCTCGTTCTCTGCCGGCACTATCATTGCATCGTGTTCATGCCGCAAAAACCCGGCAATACCACACACATCAGTGACTACCGTCGGCGTGCCCACAGCCATACTCTCCGCAGCTACAAGCCCAAAGGGGTCATGTTCCCTTGAGGGCAGCACAGCCACATCCAGCGCCCTAAAAAACCCTGGAGTACTCTCTCTAGGAATATCTGTATAGGGTGTATAAAAATGAACAATACTATCCAAACCTAAGGAGCGAACAAGCTCTTGTAGTCTCTCTTTCTCAGGCCCCTCCCCAAGCAAATGAAGCCGCACTTCCGGCTCCTGCTTCCTTACAAGAGCAAATGCACGAATCAATACATCAATTCCCTTATCCGCATACATCCGCGCCACACACCCAACGGCAGGCGGAGCACTTTTCAAAGGCAATTCCTGCAGAGTTCCAGCCTTCTGGCCTTCCATCTTTGAAATTTGAAATCTGTAATTTGAACTCTGCAATTTGGGGAGCGAAGCGACCGGACTAAACACCTCCGTATCCACCCCATTCACAATCACGTGCACCCTCTCCTTTGGTAGCTTGAGCGGCTTAAGCATCTTCCCGTGATCGGGACTCACCGCCACCACGTGCACCATGTGCGCCCAAAGGCGATACACAAAGCGATAGGGATTTGCATACATCCACCGCCCAAAACGCTGGTGCTCCACCCAAAGCACCTTGCAGCCGAGAAGCTTCGCAAAGGGTGTAAGAATCAACTTCTCTGATAGAGAAAGCATATACACACTAGCAACACCGCGCCGAAACTTGATCCAAAGAAACTGGATCCATAGAGCTGGCACCGTAATAGGCAAGAGCAAGGTAAAGAAGAGCAAATTCCGCACACTCACAGGAAGTAGTACAGGAATACCTTTATGCACAGGTACCCCAAGCTTAGGAAACTCCTCCAAAAGCACCTCACAAGTCCCCAAAAACTCCACAGGCCTTGCTAATGGATTATTCGAAATCTGAAATTTGAAATCTGAAATTTGCAAATTTGCCGAGCCGCCAGCGCAAAGCGCGGCCGCGAGGCCAAGCGTGTGCCATTCCTCCCCAGACAAAATACTCTCATAGGGAAAACGGGTCATGAGAATGGTCCCAGGCTCATGCTTACGCTTCGTCGAGGTGTTCGAAGGAGAGGGCATTTTCTAAATAATGTACAGATGCAACCGCACTATACGGCGGAATCAGCACAAAGGCCACATCGATCTGCCAAGGAAAGTCCATACCTCCAAACGCCTCCATAAAGTGCTCCTCTGCTGCCTTGTGCACCCGAGCGAGTTTGCGGGCACAAACAGATTCATACAGGTGCCCAAGAGAAGTCTCCACATGCCTCCGTGTTTTGACCTCCACCACCATCACCTCTCCCGCTTTGCAGGCGAGTATATCAATCTCTCCTGATCGAGTGCGGATATTTCTCCCCAAAATACGGTAGCCACGCTTGCGTAAATATTGCATACACACGCGTTCTCCAAGCTTGCCCAAACTACGTATATCTCGATGTATCATAGGGGGAGATAAGTATTCGCACACCACTATAATCCGGCAAAATCCACTTGGGAAATACTTTTGGAAAAAACCCTAGGAAGAGTACACTAGCTGTAGTGTTTTTTTGTGTTTCCTTATGAACAACACCACGAGCGTCATGCTCACAAGACTGATACTAATTGTAGGGCTTCCTGTGCTCACCTTTGCGCTTGGATATGGCGTGGGGCACCAGGATACCAAGGCTGCTCAGCCAGAGTTAACTCAGGCCCGGGAGCAGCAAGATCTTCTGGAAAATCTAGAAGAACAAGCTCCGTCAAGCTTTACTGTTGATTTCAGAACCTTTTGGGAGGTACATGATCAGCTAGAGGCCTATCATCCAAATGGTGAGACCACTACAGCTACCGAGTACCTATATGGAGCGATCAAGGGTATGGCTTCGGCAGTGGAAGATCCTTATACGTACTTCCTCGATCCTGAGGAGTCAGAAGAGTTTCTCAATGTGGATCTCAATGGTGAGCTTACGGGGATCGGCGCAGAGTTGAGAGAGTCAAGCGACAATGTGATAACGGTGGTCAAGGTCATTCCAGGAGCCCCTGCGGAAGCAGCTGGCCTCCTTTCTGGAGACGTCATCGTAGAAGTCGATGGAGAAGGAGTAATCAACTCGAGTTTGTATGAAGTGGTACAGAGAATTCGTGGGCAGAAGGGAACAGAGGTTACTTTGACCTTAGTACGCGAAGGTGAGGAGGAGTTTGTCTACCTCACGATCACGAGAGATGATATCAAGGTGCCATCCGTAGAGTATGAGACCTTGGATGAGGGGAGTATTGGACAAATCACGCTCCATAAGTTTGGGGAGTCGACCGCAGCGGAGCTCTCCGGTGTCATCAACACGATTTTACTTGAGGCACCGCAAGGCATTATCCTAGATCTTCGTGATAATTCTGGAGGCTACTTGGAAGCTTCTGTAGACGTGATTTCTGAGTTTGTTTCCTTTGGAAAAGTACTGACTGTGGTCAATACCAAGATTGCTGAACCAACAGAGTACTTCGCAAGTGGTAGAGCGCGTCTAGCAAGCACACCCCTTGCAGTACTGGTCAACGAGCAAAGTGCATCAGCAGCAGAGATTGTTGCTGGAGCTCTACAGGATTTAGATCGCGCTGAACTCATAGGAATGCCTACCTATGGAAAGGGATCCGTACAAGAGCTCAACAAGCTCAGTGATGGATCTGCCCTACGTATGACCATCGCAAAATGGTATACGCCTAGTGGAAGGAATGTAGAAGAAAGCCTAGAAGGGGAGCTTGGTGTACTACCAGACCAACGAGTGGAGCGCACACCAGCGCAACGACTGGAGAATATAGATCCACAGCTAGAGGCTGCGCTTACCTATATCCGCGAGCAGATTTCATCCACTATGGCCGCACGGAACTAAGGCTCTGTGCATAAAGATATTGCCACTCTTCCACTGAGAGCTCCTGCGCACGCTTCGCGAGTAGGGGCTCTTCTTTTGGAAGCACGCTTCCGAGTGTCGCCTTGAGTTTTTTCCGTTTCTGAGAAAAACCTTGGTGGACAAATTTGAGGAAGCCACTACTAGGACGATCCTGCGTTACACGTAGTCGAAGAATACTAGAATCTACCTTCGGAGGAGGGGTAAAGCATCCTTTGCTTACATGGCGAAGTACGTCTACCTCACACATGGATTGGAGCATCACAGAAAGGGAGGATGCATTTGGGGCATGGTCCGCAGCGCGCAAGGCATACTCCTTTTGTACAAGAAGCACCAAGAGGCTTGGAGGGGTTGGCACCTTGAAGAGAAAGTGCTCGATAATAGGTGTCGTGATGTAATAGGGGATATTGGCTACAACTTTGTAGTTATCCCAACTGGATGGGGGCTCCCACTGAAGCACATCGGCCTCCTCCAAAGAGAGAGAGTCGCCAAAACGCTCAGCAAGCACAGGAAGTACATCAGTATCCTTTTCTACCGCAAGAACTTCCGCACCTGATTCGAGCAGGAGTTCTGTGAGGTTGCCAGTACCTGGTCCAACTTCTATGACCTTGTCCTCCGGAGAGAGTTCACCTGCAGAAGCGATGGCAGCAAGTGCATGCTTGTCATGGAGAAAATGCTGACCCAAAGATTTCTTGGCGCGCACCTGGTTGTTTGATAAGCTGCTCTTGTTCATGCGGAGGGCTGTTTATATCGCAAGTGTACATGAAAAAGTCCCTATTCCTAGTCCTGTTCTTACTTATCCTCATTGGGCTCTTTGTTGCAGCCCTGTTCTCACTTGATATGGAAAAGGTCTGGACAGCCATTACCTCAGTGCATGTTGGGTGGATGCTCCTCTATTTTGCCATTGGGTTTTTCAATTTTAGTCTCTATGTGAAGCGCTGGGATACTATTGTGCATGCGTACAGAAAAGGGCAGGAGCGCATTTCCTTCTGGTCCATGATGGGGATTCGCTATGTAACGTATGCGGTGAGCTACCTGATTCCCTCTGCACAGGTAGGAGGGGAGCCATTTAGGGTGTACTTCCTAGAAGAGCGGGGAGAAAGTAGAAAGCGGGCGATTTCCTCAGTGATCATCGACAAGACCTTTGAAGCGGCGGTAATTGTCGTCTTTTCCATTGTAGCCATAGCAGTGGCGCTCTATTACGCACAAGTGGGTGCTTCTGAGGTAGAACACACGAGTTCAGATTTAATTACATTGGTAGGCCTTCTTACGACGCTGGGTATCTTTAGCCTCTACTTCTACCTTACCATCGCAAAGGATGGATTTTTCACCACGATCTTCCGTGTAACGAAACTCAATAAGGTGAAGGTGCTTGCGCCATACGAAGAAAAAATAATGGCCACTGAGGCCCTTATGAAGAGATTTTTCAAGACGCATGTACGGGAGCTTGGAGTCACAATTATTCTCACATTGTTGACCTATGGAGTATTCCTTGTTGAGACTTGGGTGCTGCTTCAGGCTCTCGGGATAACGGCTACAGTGGGGCAGACCGTGCTCATTAGCACACTTCCTATGGTCACGTATCTCATTCCTATCCCAGGTGCAGCGGGG
>JAUIFW010000017.1 GCA_030430105.1 bacterium
CCCCAAAACCCCAAAACCCCGTCTGAGTGGCTTAAATTCATTATTATGATCCAGGGCGGTGGTTACTCCACCGAGGCCTCATCTTGTGAATCGCCTGCTCAAACTCCTCATCATATACATCTGATATTCTCTTGAAAAAAAGAAGTGGAAAAATATAAACCTTAAAGTCTGAAGCATCCACAGGCCCCTTAAGTATCCATGCTGCCTTAGCCAAATATTGTTCAAGCTGTGAAAGCTTCAATTTTTCCATAACATGCTGAAATCTCAGATATATTTATACGACAAATATACTATAGTGTTTTTCATACAAATTAACAGTGAAGTTATCGAGCACTAACTACCACGGTCCCACAGAAAAAACCGCCCGTCCCTCTATGTAAGACGGTCGCCCAGAACGCGCACGTGCTGGCGGAGAGGATGGGATTCGAACCCACGGTACGGTTGCCCGCACACACGCTTTCCAAGCGTGCTCCTTCAGCCTCTCGGACACCTCTCCATGTATGGGCAGTATACAAAGGCTGCCTTAGATCACAAGCTATTCTTTATATGCCCAGACAATCTTGTTCCACCCTTTTGTCGTACTGTGCACCATAGCTCCTGCTACCTCCCCTACTAGCTTTTGCAAGGTATCTCCTCTGAAGGGATAGTAGTACCGATTCTCACTCTGTAGTGGAACGGCATAGACGCCCTCTTCCTCAATTGCTCCTCTTGGCAGTTTTTCATCCATGTTCCACACCGTGCAGTAGAGTAGTCCTCCAGGTTCTACTGCGTTCCAGGCGTTTTGCAGCACTGCTTTCTGCTCTTCCTTGCTGTATATATGATGCAATACTGCAAACAAGGTAACAATATCTGACTTAGTATATGCTCCTGGATCTGTGATATCCCCAGCCCGAAACGTCACTTGTTTGCCCTTATGATGCTCCTTGGCCACGTCAATCGTCTTCTCTGAATAATCAACACCCAAATAGGTTGCAAAGGGTATCTTCCTCTCCACTAACTCATGTACAAGCCGTCCAGAACCACAGCCAAGATCTAGAAAGCATAGCCCTTTAGCTGTTTCACTTTCTTTACGGCCTGCGCCCAGAGCCCTAAGACCTAAGCCCTGACTGCTCAAACTATCAAAGAAATGGTCATACACCCCACCCAACCCCTTTGTCAGTCGGTGTTCACCATAATAGGTCGCGGCCTCATCGTAGGCCCTCTTCGTTGACTCTTCTCTTGAATTTGGCATAGTAGATGTACTTTATATACGCTATGTACCATAGTCTTGTCTTCTTGTTAAGTGGCCTGCTCGCCTACTGCATGTATCAGTTGGTACTTTGGGTTTTCCCAAAGCTTGGTCTTATGGATAGGCCGGAGCGTTATGGACTCGAGCGAGCTGCTGTACCTTACCCAGCTGGCATTGGATTGGTGCTTGCTTTTGTGGTTGCAGCACTGATTTTTGTGCCACTTTCGCTCAAAATGATGGTGCTTCTAGGCTCTGTGCTCGTGCTTGTCCTTATCAGCGCGATAGATGATAGGATTGGGCTTCCTGCATGGTTTAGACTGCTTGTACAGGCGATACTTGCCTATGGCGTGACACTATCAGGAGTGAGGATCGAGGAGGTTGTCCTTCCCTTCTTTGGTGTACTGTCGTTCCTCGATCCTGTGCTGCACCTTGACCTGTTTGGTCAGGCACTATCACTCTATCCTCTTGCTGACCTGCTCACCGTCCTCTGGATCGTTACCCTCATGAACGCGATCAACTTCCTTGATGGTATTCCTGGCTTGGTCAGTGGTCTCTCGTCGATCGCTTATACAACCATGTATATGCTTAGCCTTTTTCTAATCGCTCTTCCTAGTACGACAATCTTTGAAAAGCTTGAGGCCGAGCATGTGGCGCTGCTTAGCTGTATACTTCTAGGTGTTACGCTTATCTTTCAACGCTTTGACCGGCTTCCTGCCAAATTCATCATAGGCGATAGCGGAGCCATGTTTCTTGGCTTTACCATTGCGGTCTTGAGCATCATTTCAGGTGGTAAAGTAGCCACCACACTTATTGTTCTTGCTCTTCCCCTTGTGGATATGGTGTGGGTCGTCACTCGTAGAATTATTCGAGGCAAATCTCCTTTTGCAGCTGACCACAACCATCTGCATCACAAGCTCCAAAGACTTGGATATAGCAAGAATGCTACCTTAAAACTTCTCTATGCGTGGAGCAGTGTCCTCGCCGTGGTCGCTCTAGGGCTTCTCTTTGCCTTTCAAGGCCTTGGGAAGCTGGTGGCGCTTCTCATCCTGCTTGTGTATATCTTCAGCCTCTCTAGCTTCCTGATTCGAAAGGAGGAGCAGCAATCTAGAGGCTTTTAAAAAAACACCACATACCGTGGTGTTTTTTCCTTAGAAGTCTGTTGAGAAGTCATAGCTTCCAGAGTTGATCGAGCTACTTCCGCTGCCTCCGGAGAGCCTCTCGATGAGGCCAGATATATTCTTGGTGATTTCGTTGTAATCAAGGATTTCTCCTATGATGTCGATACCAACAATCTGTCCAATCACCTGCACGATGACCACGGCAAAGATGGTGATAAGGAGTCCGAGTATAGCATGGCGAATGGTATTGGTTGCCTGCTTGATCTTGGTCTCATCACCGCCAGAAAAGATAAAGCGGAATCCTCCGTAGAAAATGTAGGCTACGGAAAGTACAAACGCGGCGATAATCGCGTAGGCAATCACCTTGTTGATGATCTCAAGGGGAGTGGAAGTTTGATCGACAAACTGAAGGTTTGTCTGCGCAAGAGCGTGAAACATACGGAATGGTGAGTTATTCTTTTTCTACAATTTTGAGTGAGATGCGAGGCAGGTTTCCCTTTGCTCGGATCACGTTAAGCAGCGTCTTCATCGCTTCGATGTGACGGCTGTTCTTTCCCTTAATTTTACCAATTTCTGAACCAGGTGCATTGATCTTGAGAAGAATCCCTAGATCGTCTTCAGAGCGCTCTACATCTATGTCCTTCATGCTGTCAGTAATATGCTCGAGGACAAAGCTTACGAACTGCTCTTCTTGGGTGAGGGTCTTTGTAGCCATGGCTGTCTGGTTAGGAGGTATGGCCTGGAGTTCTGACCTTCAGTGTAGACGTTTTTTTATGGAGCGCAATAGGTGGGTTTTTTGCGCCTATATTATCTAATCAAAAAAGGCCCTAATGGGCCTTTTTTACTCTTCCTTCTTTTCTTCTTCAGCAGGAGCTTCCTCTTTGGCTTCCTCCTTTGGCTCTTCTGCTTTCTCCTCTGGAGCTGCTGCCTCTTCAGTCTTTGGCGCCTCGGCTTCTGCTGCTGGAGCTTCAGCTACCTCTGGCTCAGCTTCCTTTTCCTTCTCCTTGAACGTAATCATCTTGAAGTACTTCTTCATATCCTTGAATCCTTCCTTATCGAGCATGCGCGCTACGGTGTTGGTAGGCTTCGCACCTACGCTAATCCAATATTCAACTCGCTCGTTTTTGATAGTAAGGTTCTTACCCTTAGGGTCGTAGGTACCAAGTTGTTCTACACACTTACCTTTGATAGGTGCAGTATGCTCAGCAACCACTACTCGGTAGTGTGGTTGTCCTTTTCGTCCTACTCTAGATAGCCTGATCTTAAGCACGTTCTAACAGTTATATATATAATAGGTATTATTCCTCTGTTGATTCTTCCTTCTTCTCTGTCACCACTTCCACCGCTGCTGGATCTACCTCTGCAATATCTACCTCCTCTTCTTCTACCTTCTTTGGCGCCTGCACAAGTGCGATAGTGATGTTTTCCTCCTCCTGTACTTCCATCCCTTCTGGAATATTGAGCTCATCAAGGCGGATTACATCTCCTAGCTCTGCAAGTACAGAGATATCTACTTCAATGTGAGAGACAAGTGCTGTAGGGAGACACTTTACAGAAAGTTGATCTCGGTTGGTAATGAAGAGACCTGCTAGGTTCTTCACTGCTGGAGACTCTCCTACGAACTCGAGTGGAATATCTGCAGTAATTTCTTCCTTCATCTTTACCCCGTAGAAATCTACGTGGATGTAGGTGTCATATACTGGATCCATTTGCACATCGTGGATAAGCACCTTTGTTGCTTTTCCTCCGATCTTTAGATCAACGATAGTGTTTCCTCCAGCCTGTCGGTAGAGCTTTCGAAACTCCTCGTAGTCTACGTCGAGTGAAGTTGCCTCCTTACCATCTGTGTAGAACACACATGGAATTCGCTTGTTTGCGCGAATGGTCTTTGCTGCTACGGCTGCATCTCGCTCCTTTGCCTCTAATACAGTCATTATACGTCTATTACATTGAAAAGTACGGATGTACCATACCCGTCTTTTTTATGATTGCAATAGTTTTTGCCCAGCTGTGCAGGCTTTTTTAGGGGCGTCCACAGCTTTTCGTTGCTTTTTTGTCTCTTGGCTCTACCATCCAGATGTATTTTTCTAATTTGAAGACATGTTAGACAACGCAAAGGAGCTAATGAAAATGCAGCAACAAGCAAAGAAGATGCAAAAGAAGCTGCAAAATATCCATATTGAATCTGAGGAAGAAGGAGTGACTGTGGTAATCAACGGACAACTTGAGGTACAGTCTGTAAAGATCTCTGACGAGGCATACCAAAAAGGTGTAGGGACACTTGAAAAGACTATCCTCTACGCTATGCAGAAGGGGCTCAAGAAAGCTCAAGAAGTTGCTGCACAAAATATGCAGGAGATGTTTGGTGGACTCGGACTACCTAACATGTAGCTTATGAATAAATGGACCGTAAGTCTTGGAGCCCTTTTACTCCTACTTTTGGTGAGGGGGGCTTTTTGGTACCAGGAGGAGCTCTCCTATAGAGAACTCGTAGACGCCACTGTTTTGCAAGAAGAGACAGTGGCTGAGCCTGTTGAAATTGCAGCAGGTTCTAGTCTTCGTACTATTGCAGCATTCCTAGAGGAGAGCAATATCGTCGTAGATGCAGCAGTCTTTGAACGCTACGTACGTTCAATGGAAGCTGCGACATCACTTCAGGCTGGGACCTTCTACCTTTCGGGAAGTATGACCATACCTGAAGTGGTGGATGTGCTCACAGGAAAGGTCGTGCCTGATGAGGTACGACTCACTATACGAGAGGGGTTAACTATCTTGGAGATAGCTGACCTATTTGTGGAGCGAGGACTTGCCACGAAGGAGGAGGTACTTGATTGTATTACATCGAGTTGCGACTTTAGCGCCTACGACTTTCTTCCAACTCCAGGAGCAGAGGATGCGTATGCACACAGCTATATGGAAGGCTACCTGTTTCCGGACACCTATTATATAGCACCTACTAGTTTTGACCTCGAGTCCTTTTTAGGCAGACTTCTTCGTACTTTTGAGTCGCGTGTACTTACGCCTTTTGCTGAGGAAATTGCTGAGAGCGAATACACGCAGGAGGAACTTGTTGTCCTTGCCTCTATCATGGAGAAAGAGTCTAGGCCATCAGATGATCAACATGTGGTTGCTGGGGTATTTTTCAATCGACTAGAAAACGGTGTCCAGCTCGCTCTCGACGCCACCACACGGTATATCAAGGATGACCCCCTTGCTCCGCTCACTGCGGTGGAACTTGCAAGCTCTAATCCATACAATACTCGACGCGTACGCGGTATACCACCTACAGCGATCTCCAACTTTGGCGTTCGCTCTTTTGAGGCTATACTCAACCCAGAAGACACAAATTACTGGTATTACCTGCACGATGCGAATGGGCAGATTCATTACAGTAGTACCGAAGCAGAACATAATCGTAAGAAAGCCCTCTATCTCAACTAGTTCATGAAACGAATTCTCACTACACTTCTCATTGTACTTGGCGCAGGAGCTGCCTCCTTCCTGGTTTGGCTTCTGCTTGCCTTCGCCCCTTTCCTTAGCTTCGTGCCACACCTAGCTGGGGGCACTGGATTCCCATTTGCAGAACGTACCTACCTTGTACTCCTGCAGAATGATGCGGAGATGCGAGCTACAGGAGGATTCATAAGTAGTTTTGCAACTATGCACTTCTCGAATGGATTTCTCAGGGACGTACAGATACAGGACGTCTTCTCTCTCGATGGACACGATGACGACACCTACGTGGAACCGCCATACCCAATGGGAGAGATGCTCGCTGGCGACTTTTATAAGGGGCATAGTTTCCATGATGCAAACTGGTACCCTGATTTTGCCACGTCTGCAGAAGAGGTGCTCCGCTTCTATAAAGAGGAGTTTCCCGATTCTCGTATAGATGGAGTCATTGCTGTAAATTACTCGGCTATAGAAGAGCTTGTAGCTCTGGTTGGGCCATTATCTTGGCAAGGTGAGGAGCTCTATGCGGATGAACTCTTTCATACGATAGAGTATACACAAAACAATATTGATAGGCATAGCGAGGAGGACCTTACAAAGCGAAAATCAGTGCTCAAGGAACTCTTTCCACAGCTGCTTAAGGCCACAGTGGTGAATCCTGCGAGTTATGGAGATCTCAGCGCATATGCTTTAGATATGCTTAATTCCGGCCAGGTACAACTTTATTTCCCTGACGACACACTCCAGGATCTAGCGCAGGAACGATCATGGGATGGGTCATTCCCTATCGCTGAGGACGGTGAGGATCTTTTTGCGGTCGTAGAGAGTAACCTGGGAGGTATGAAGTCCGATCGTTATATCTCTAGGACGTATGAGCATCATACGACTCTCGAGGAGGTCGATGGAGAGTACCAACTTTCCATCAGACAGGACCTACAGTTCGCACACCATGGCACCTTCAACGCGCCACTGAGTCACAGATACCGAGGATACATTAGGGAGTATCTTCCTGGCAATGCGCAGGTAGATACGGATGCTCTTGGAGCAGACGCGTATGTATATAAGGAAGGACCTTATACAGTGGTTGGAAGGATTATTGAAATTGATCCCAAGAACTCTGTAAGTCTTACACTTTCCTATACCCTTCCTGTTCAGCCAGGCAATCGAACGTTCCAGATGCATACTTGGAAGCAGTCAGGTCTGGCAAACACGTCCTACCAGGCTACCTTTGCCTCACCTATTGATGAACTACTTCGTTCTGAGGATTACTCCACCTCAGAGAATGTAGCATTCCTTAATAATATTGAGCATGGAAGCAATATAGTAACTATTGATGCTTCCTACGACACCACGCCTCCTCGTGTGACTCACCAGGCCTTTGTGGATTATAACCGTGCTGTTGTTCAATTTAATGAACCGGTACAGGAGTTTGACTGTGAAAATATTGATAATTACCTCCTAGAGGATACGGATACTCATGTAAAGGAGATTACCAATGTTTCACCAGTGCGAGAGGTGCGTTGTACTGATCGTGAGGCTACTATTTACACACGAAATATTCGGACGCAATATGGAGAGGCATTTAGACTGACACTTAGAAATATCCGTGACAGATCTAGCAATGTCATGACTCCCAACCCTTTTTATATCACTTTGATACAACGATTTGAAAGAGATGCTCCGGAAAATCAGTAGCGCTATTATCGTATCTTTTCTCCTTGTGCATGTGGCGGCTGCACAGGATGCTGAGAATGCTGCAGCAGAAGAGAGTACTACGGAAGCTACTTCAGAGGGATCTACGGTTTCTGAGGCTTTTGAGAGTGAGCTTAGCTCCCTCAAAGAAAAGGAGCAGGAGCTCACGGTTATTCAGGAGGAAATTTCTGCCTATAATGGGAAGCTTGGAGAAATCCGCAATGAGATCAACAGTCTCGAAAATAGACTCGAAATCCTCGACACGAGCATTGAGATTACCAATCTCAATATTCGTTCGGTACAAATACAGATTGCAAAGAAGGAGGTTGATTTGCGAACGAGCCTGCTGGAGCTGGATGATTTGGCAGCAACCCTCACCTATCAGGAGCGACAGCTTCGCACGTACCTGAACCTGCTCCTGAAACAAGAGTACCTCTACTTCTCCAAGGACAGAGTGCTCTACTCAGATCCTACGCTTCTCTTTGGTGGAGATCTCAAGACTGTGCTTACGAGGAAGCGCTACCTTGAACAACTTCACTCTATTGGAACAGAGCTCATTGCCTCCTTGAAGGACACGATTGAGGTGGAGAAGCTTAAAAAAGATCAACTTACCGTTGAACAGGAAGAACTTCGACGTCTCAGTACCAGGCTAGAAGTGGAGCGTACAGTTCTTGAGCAGCAACAACAAAGCAGACGAGAACTCCTTGCTCTCACACAAGGACAAGAACTCACCTATCAAGAAATCCTACAGGAAAAGCGCCTCGAGGAACAGCGCGTGGAGGCTGAGGTGGAGGATCTCTACCAGAACCTGGATAGTATCACAGATGCTCTCGCGATCCGGGACTCTATTGTCAACTCAGGTTCCCTTTCCGCTGCGGAGATCGAAGAGCGACTAAAACTTCTCCAAAGCCTGGGAGTTTCTGGCACCGGCACCCTAGGTATGGATTGGCCTGTACCCCCAACTCGTGGACTTAGTGCGTACTTTAGAGACTCTGGCTATCGTAACTTTTTCGGGGTTGCCCACAATGCGATCGATATACCTTCGCCACAGGCCACCCCTATTCGTGCGCCAGCTGATGGATTTGTTACCAAGACCGCGGACAATGGTCTAGGCTATAGCTATATCGTTGTAGCTCATGGAAATGGCATCATGTCCCTGTACGGGCATGTGTATAGCATCATGGTGGAGCCAGGGGAATTTGTCAGTCGAGGAAGTGTGATTGGCTTATCTGGAGGGCAGCCAGGTACACGTGGAGCTGGATGGATGACGACCGGGTCTCACCTTCACTTTGAGGTATTCCTCAATGGGAAACACACTGACCCACTACAGTTCCTAGACAGAAGTGTCCTGCCGTAAAGGCCACTTGCTTGTCATCTCACCCCTAGATTTGTACTCTAGGTCTACCTTTTCAACTCTTATTCCTTTCCTGTGGCAAGGCTCAAAGCAAGTAAGCAAAGTGTCGACTGGTTCCTGGTTATCACCATGCTCCTTTTGGTGGTGTTTGGAGTGATTATGGTAAACAGTGTGAGCATTTACGATTACCTCCTTACACTTGATGATCCTAGGGACTATGTGGTGAATTCTTTTGCCCTCAAGCATATTGTCTTGGTGGGTGCAGGGCTTGCGATGTATGCGATCGTATCAAATCTTTCCTACCGCTTTTGGTACCGGGTATCACTTCCCATGTACCTGTTTGGACTCTTCATGCTTCTGCTCCTCTTTCATCCCAGCTTTGGACAGACACTCAATGGAGCGACAGGATGGCTTGATTTCGGCCCCTTGTTCCCCTCTGTACAGCCTCTAGAGTTTGTAAAGCTCGCAACCATCCTCTATCTTGCACGCTGGCTCGAGCCTAAGGTAGCGGAGCTGCGTACCTTAGAATCTGGATTTATACCTTTTGCCATTATTGTAGGAGTTATCGCCCTCCCTATCCTTTTACAGCCTGACTTTGGAGGGTTTCTTGTGTTGATACCGACTACTGTAGCCATGTTTTACTTTGCTGGAGCGAAGGTAAAACACTTGGCTATGAGTGCATTCGTCATGTTCTTGGTATTCCTCTTTGCCTTCTTCTCTTTTTCGCATGTTCGGAATCGAGTAAATAACTTCTTTGACGATACGATTGACCCTGCCAACAAGAACGTGGGATGGCAGATCCAGCAAAGCTTGATCGCTGTGGGTTCCGGCGGGTTCTTTGGAAAAGGCATCAATAAATCTATCCAAAAATGGGGATATTTGCCTGAGGTACAGTCTGACACGATCTTTGCTGCTGTAGCGGAAGAGACGGGATTTCGAGGCTCTCTTGCTCTTATCTTCCTCTACATGTTCCTTGGTTGGCGCTGCGTGCTTATTGCTCGAGGTGCTCCGGATAAGTTTTCTCGCTACGTGGTACTGGGAATTGGATTTTGGATTGTATGGCAGGCCTTTGTAAATATTGGTGTTACCATCAAACTCTTGCCTTTGACGGGTATCACACTACCATTTATCTCAGCGGGTGGATCGTCACTCTTGATGAACCTCCTTGCTGTGGCCATTGTCACCAATATCTCTCGTTACAGTAGTATCCCACATGATTATTTGTTTCACAGGAGGCGGAACCGCGGGGCACGTGATGCCAAATCTCGCACTCTTCCCGCAGCTTAAAGCGGAAGGTTTTGAAATCCACTACATAGGTGAGAAGGGTGGGATGGAGCAGCGCTTGGTTTCTGATGACGCTACCTACCATGGCATATGGGCGGGCAAGTTACGGCGGTACTTCTCACTCCAAAACCTGCTTGATCTATTCAAGCTTCCCATTGCCTTTTTTCAGGCACTCTTTGTACTCCTTCGCATACGTCCAGCACTTCTCTTCTCCAAGGGAGGCTTCGTGACGGTTCCTGTTACCCTTGCAGCATGGGTACTTCGTATACCCCTTGTTATTCATGAGAGTGATGTGGTACCCGGATTGGCTACCAAGCTAGCAGCACCGCTCGCCTCACGAATTCTTACTTCTTGGCCAGATACTGCAAGCTACCTCAAGCAGCCTACTGTACATACAGGTGTCGCCTTACGCGAGGAGCTTTTTGCAGTAGAGCAGAAGGACGCAAAGGCGCAGCTCAATATCCCCACTGATGCAAAGGTGCTCTTGGTTACTGGAGGCAGTCAGGGATCTGAGGCACTTAATTCCTTTGTCTGGGAGCATTTGGAGGCTCTAACTAGTAAGGTCTATGTCCTTCATGCTACTGGTGATGCACATTTTAAAAAGGCGCCTACTCACAAGGCCTACCTTCCCTTTAGCCTCTCCTCTGGCATGATGCAAGGTGCACTACAAGCTGCTGATTTTGCGATATCTAGAGCAGGCTCAACCACACTCAAGGAGTTTGAGGCCCTGGGTATACCCGCGATTCTAGTACCACTACCTTCTGCTTCATCTCGTGGTGACCAGATTGTAAACGCTAGCTTGTATATTCAGGCGCACCCTACCAGTCGACTCATCCCAGAGGAGACGCTTTCTCTAGCATCTGTTACTGATTTTCTAGCAACAGCAAAAAGGGAGGCACCTTCAAGTACCCCAAATCAACGGATTCTTAGTGAACTGCTTGCGCTTTTGCCAGCTACTTAGGCTGCTCCCCTAGCGTTCGTACCCGTTTGCCCTGCCCCTCCTAGTGCTGTATTTGCCGATGGCATTCTTCCCCATAGTATATTTCTCTCTCGTACAGCTTTTCTTCTAGCATCTACCGGATCCTCAGAGAACCCAAGCTCTGTGAAGTCTTTCCCTGCATTTTCATTGATCTTCATAGGAATATAGCTCCGCTTTCTATCCCTGTGATCGTAGCTATACTGCACGTCAGACTTGCCTTGTGCTGCCTCGTAACAATCCTGTACATCTAATCCTAGTTGGCTTAGCGTGTAACCAACTCCTGGCACGATATTATTTGGGTCGTTATATCGTCCAAAAAATGCGTCTCGCTGCTTGTCCCGATCCATATTGTTCGAGAAGGTTGCCTGATATTGGTCAGAAAGTGCTTTACTTTGGTACGGGCGCTCTGAGAGGCTCATGTTGCTATATAGCGACCAGAATGTTTTTTGGATATGTGTCATGAAATTCTTCCTATCCGTTGGGGAAAGGCTTCTATCATCTTGCACCTCCTTGATCTGCGCGAGGAGTGCCTCGAAATAATTCTTGGCATGGTCTGAATCAAAGACGTTTGCATCAGTGGTCATATGCGACTGCACAAAACTACGCATCGTACTTGGATGCAGTGTTAGTAGTGGTGAATTCTTCCACATGGAAGCATCTTGCTCTTGCTCGTTAATACTCCACCTCGACACCACTGCTCCCTGTGTTCCATAAATCATTTTCAAATACTCATGACAGTTCTTTGTGTCCTGAAACCCCTTCAGGAACGTGAAGTCTCCTTCTAGATTGAAGGCTTTCCAGAGATTACCGTAATTTCCTGTTAATCTTGGAATTTCACCGTCATTAAACTCAAAGGTTTGATCGGGGTTACCAAGGATCGCCTGTGCTACATTTTCATCCTTACAGATTTTTTTGATCTCTGGAGACCGAAGCATGCGTTCAAGCATCTCTAGATTCTCTTTTTTTGCAAAGAGTGAGAATGGAAGGAATGGAGAACTTCCTGCGACCTTCTTTCCAAGGCTAATCATGCTCTCCTGCGTCATATTAAAGCGCTGTCCCTCTCCCTTTGCGGACTCAAAGCGCATTTGCGTAAAGATGTAGAGCATGAGATTAAACATTTCCTCTCCGTTTGCTCCCTTTCCAATGAGCTTTTCAATGAGTAGATCGAGACCATCGGTTTTTCCTGTTTCAATACTCTTTACGATAGCGTCTTTGATTTCTCCTGCACTTTTTTGCTGTTTGAGGAACTCTTCCTTACGCCCTCGCTCCTTTGATTTCCCTGCAGAGAGAGCACTTGCGGCCTTATTTGCCATTTCATTTCCAAATAATGGCTCTTGGATACGAAAGAGTGCAAGAAGCTGATTGATTTCCATTTCACCATCCATGTCTCCTTCATTTCGAATAGCGTCCTCGTATGCCTTATCCGATGGATAGACTTTTTGCCCCTTAATTTTTACGTGGCCTGGCGCTGTAAATACCTGACTCCAGTATCCTGAGCTTTGCATGGATCGCTCTTTCTCCATCCAGTCAAAGGGGTAGAGTGTCCCGTAGTTTTCTAGTAGGAAGAGGAATACTCCCTTTGCCTCTGCTCTATGTTTGAAGTTGTACTTTCCATTTGTCTTATCTTGTGCCTTCGCAAAATCAGCAATTGGAGGGTCTCCAGGCTTGATGCCTTTTAGGATATCTCTGACTTTTGCACTCAACTGATCTGGATCCTGTATACTCTCTAGCATCCCCTTCATTCCACCAATCATGTCCTCCTCAGCGTCCAGCATTTCCTTTCTGGCCTTTCTATAGAGAGGACTCTTCGGGCTTTTGAAAATGGCCATGTGTTGAAGATTCTTCTTCATTTTCTTATCCTTTTCCCAGGTTTCCTTTTTGTCATTCCACCACAATTTACCTGCCTCAATCAGATTCATGATAGAAAGGAGAGGAGCTCCTTTTCCACCCTCTGTCTTAGGAAGATTCCTCTTTGCATGTTTTGGGACCTTTTCCTTTTCAAGTATATCCACATCTCCCCGCGGTTTTCTTGATACAAGTAGGTAGAAGTATTCAAAGGGCATCCGTTCATCTCCCACGACAACTTCTCTCTTCTTTTCATCCACCTCTTTGATTTCCCCCATTACGATTTGCTTCCCCTTATTTTCTCCCTCTGACGGCCTAAGCACTACTTCCCTACCTGGAACTATCGTACTAGGTTTATTTCCTTTTCCTTCTGGTAGTCCAAGTCGCTTTTCGAGATCTACGGTGTTTTGAATTCGATGAGGGTCTGTAGCGCCGTTCATTGCAAAGGCTACGTGCGGCCGCTCTGAACTGTCTCTTTCACTGGCCAAGAGAGTTGCAAGAAAGTGCTTCATTTCGATCGCCTGACCACCTGCAAGATTATCAAAGGTAATCACACCTCCGTTACTGGCTTTGATACAGTCAAAATCGTGTATAGATTCCTTTGAGGTTTTTCCTGTCACTGGATTTTTTGACTCTATCTCAGCTTCAATCTCAAACCAACCACCAGGCTGAAGGGAAAAAGCCGCTTCAGACTCTGCAGTTTCACTGCTCACGCCTCCCTTAGTTTTTCTGATAAGATCCAGGTACTGCCGCGCAAAGCGCTCTGCCCCTTCGGTTGTGCTAATCAAGTCATCATATTCACCCGCTAGGAGACCATTGATCACTGTTTCAATGCTCTGCTTCTCCATCTGTGGAGTGATGTTGTGTTTGTCGAGGAAGCGTTCTGCTTGATCTGCCACATCTTGCTCTACACCTTCTGATACGAGCGCTCGCGCTGCCGTAATGTCATCTGGGCTCATAAAATCGAGACTGTTTCCTCCAAGTAGGTCAACATTTGTAGCAGTCACCAGTGGATTCTCGATGGTCTGCAATACTTCTGTAAGTAGCTGCTTCTCTTTTTGTAGCTGCTGCTTTTGTACTTTTTTCGCGAGCTCTTTCTCTTCTGCACTCAGCCGTTGATTTGATGCAAGTTTACCCCGTACTTGCTCCGCCTTTCCTTCCTCCTCGGGGGCGAGGGGGTCAACTTCTGATAGCTTGAGAAGCTTTTCTCTTACATCTTCTAGTTTTGCCGTTACTTGCTCCTTCACAGCAGAGAGTTGCTTTTCGGTAGGAGAGGAATCTATCTTTTCCTGTGTTTTTGCTAGATGTGTATCGAACTGCTCCCCAAGGTTTGTCTCATATGCCCCTATTTGTTCCTCTATGACCTTACGATCATAGTACCTTCGCAGCTGCAACGCTCTATTTTGACAATCGGCGTCTGTTGTAAGCCCTGCATAGGGGCTATTTGGTGACGTCGTATCAAAATCTGGAGGTGTACTTGAGAGACTTTTTGCACTAACTGCTGCGTCAGACTCACCTATGTAGACAAAGGGAGCGAGCTTGGCGAGATCTGCCTGCAGAGCTGCTGCTAGATATCCCTCTGCTTCCTTCACTTCCTTTTTCGAACACACGCTTTCCAGCTTGGTCTGAGTTTCCTGAAGAACCACAGGATCAATGCTTAGCGCAGCACCAACTTGACTTAGCACCCCCTTATTTACTCCATCCAGCTCTTTTATAACATCTTCACCATTCCCACTTCGATTGATATTCTTTATATTGTTCAACTCCTGCTGGATCCTTGGATCAGTGACAATGGCCCTTCTCTTGTTTATCTGGTCAAACAGATCTTGTTTTGTCTGTCCAAATATGCTGTCTATTCCCGAACTATTGACGAGTGTCCTTGTACCGTGAAGATTTGTAATTTCACTCATCTCCACATGATTGTTCCGTATCTTCACTTCTATAGCCTGGAGTTTCCCGAGAGCATCTATATGTCCCTTGAAGAGCTTTGTGGCGTAGGATGTATCACTCAAACTCGCAGCTATTCGTCTTGCAAAGGTATCTCCTGAGCGACTATTTGATTCTCCAAATATTTGATCCACATATGCCTCGCCTTCAGGACTAAGAAAGAGATCTGCTAATTGCTGCTTTGCATAAACCTGACGAATTTTTTCCCTACGAGCAGTATTGACTCTCACATCGTGGGTCTGTAGGCAGGGTAGTCGTTCTGAAAGGATGTCTAAATTTACCCCCACCCTATCGGCTATTCTATTTGCAGTGGAGATACTATGATGCATCCGAACCTCCACCAATGATTTTAGGATCTCCGCATGTGTAGGGATGATATTGTAGGCCATGAGCTCCCTTCTGAGTTCTGGGTCTGGAGCCCGCTCCATGGCCTCTACGAC
>JAUIFW010000018.1 GCA_030430105.1 bacterium
GGAACTCCAGTAGATGGGGAGACAGCTCATAGGTGGTATTGATGAGGCTGGACGTGGAGCCTGGGCGGGGCCTGTTGTGGCTTCTTGTGTAGTTCTTACTTCGGAGGAAGATGGACGGTATGATGACTCAAAGAAGCTTTCTCTCAAGCAGAGGGAGCTTCTTTATGAGCATATCATGCATCACCATGAGGTTGGTGTAGGCGTAGCTACGGCAAAGGAGGTAGACGAGCTTGGTATCAAAAAGGCTACGCACATGGCAATGCAGCGAGCGCTTTTTGCCCTGACCACTACTCCTTCCCTTCTGCGTATAGATGGAAACGATAAATTCACTTTTCCTATCTCCTCAGAGGATGTAGTACGAGGTGACTCCAAACATCAGGAAATTGCTGCCGCAAGTATAATCGCAAAGGTGCATAGCGATAGAATGATGGTGGAGTACGGAACTCAGTATGCAGGGTATGGGTTCGAAGAGCACAAGGGGTATGGAACAAAGGTGCACCAGGAGGCTATCTCTCAGCTTGGGCCCTGTGAAATACACCGTATGTCGTACCGCCCAATTGCTCAGCCCACTCTCTTTCCATAAGCCACTCTTTTCTTTTCTGGGCTATGTTCTACAATAGCTTTGTTTGTACTTAGAAACGGAATGAAACAACCAAATATGAAGCCACCAAAGATGCGGCGATCCAACGGATTTCTTACACTACTTATTGTCCTACTTTTCGGTTTTGGACTCTTTTCTATGTTGAGCCCAAATGGTATGCCTGCAGGAGCTGAGGAGCTTTCTGTCACTCAACTTATAGAGCGGGCGAAAACTGGAGAAATTGATACCATCAAAAAGGATGGGAATCGCCTTATTTCTGAAGATAGCGAGGGGCAGGCTTTTACCACCGTGATCCCTATGGGAGATTCTCTTCGAGATCTTGGTCTCCTGGAGGAAAATATTCAGGCAGTGGTGACCGTGGAGGACAACACCACTGAGAATTTGATCGCTGGTCTTCTTTGGCAGGTAGTACCGTTTGTGCTGATTCTTTTTCTTTTGTTCTTCTTCTTGAGGCAGGCTCAAGGAAGTGCGAACAATGCCTTTTCATTTGGGCAGAGTCGAGCGAGGCTTCATGATAAGACAAAGAATAAGACGACTTTCAAGGATGTGGCTGGTGCGCAGGAAGCCAAGGAGGACTTGGCTGACGTGGTGGATTTTCTGAAGAATCCAAAAAAATATGAAAAGATGGGAGCTAAAATTCCTCGTGGAGTTCTGCTCTACGGAGCGCCAGGTACAGGTAAGACCCTCTTGGCACGAGCTGTTGCTGGTGAAGCGGATGTACCGTTCTTTAGTATCTCTGGTTCAGAATTTGTAGAGATGTTTGTAGGTGTAGGAGCATCGCGGGTGCGGGATCTCTTTAAGAAGGCTAAGCGCAGTGCCCCATCTATCGTCTTTATAGATGAGATTGATGCAGTAGGTCGGCAACGTGGAAGTGGTATGGGAGGTGGACATGATGAGCGAGAGCAGACGCTCAATCAGATCCTTACAGAGATGGATGGATTTGAGGTGGGAACTAATGTGATTGTGATTGCCTCTACAAATAGACCAGATGTACTAGACCCTGCGCTTATGCGACCAGGTAGATTTGATCGCCGTGTTGTGATCGATAGGCCAAGTGTTGAAGAGCGAGAGGCTATCTTGAAGGTACATGTTAAAAAGAAGCCATTGGCAAAGAGCGTGAAGCTTAATGAGATAGCTCGGAAAACGCCAGGATTTACGGGAGCTGATCTGGAGAACTTGCTTAATGAAGCAGCGATCCTTGCTGCAAAACGCAATCATAAGGAGATCTCGCAGAAAGAGATTCACGAAGCTATTGAAAAGGTTACCCTAGGCCCTGAGAAGCGTGCTTCTCGGCTCAATGACTATGAGAAGGAGCTGACTGCCTTCCACGAACTTGGACATGCGGTGGTGGGAGCGCTTCTCCCCCATTGTGATCCAGTACACAAGATTTCTGTGATCTCTCGAGGGATGGCCCTTGGTGTGACATGGTTCCTTCCACCTGAGGATGTAAAACTACAGTCCAAGATCAAGTTTGAGCAGGAGATCCGATCCCTCTTAGGAGGTCGTGCTGCGGAGGAAGTATTTTACGGAAATGAGCATGTGACAACGGGTGCTTCTAATGATCTAGAGCGAGCATCACAGATCGCTCGTGATATGGTGACCCATTACGGTATGACCGATGCTATTGGTCACATGGTGCTTGAGACAAAGAAGAATGTATTCCTTGGACGAGATCTTGGTGAGGAGAAGAACTATAGCGATGTAACGGCTCAGGAAGTGGATAAGGCGGTGCGAAAGATTATCGATGATGCGTATGCAGAGACTGTTGCCATCGTTAAAAAGCATAAGGGGCTTATGGAGGAAATTTGTAAGGACCTTCTGAGGAAGGAGGAGATCCTAGAGGAGGAATTCCTCGATTACTTCAAGCAGCACAAGATTGAGGTGCCGAAGAAGATAAGTGTTGAAAGAGCGAAGTAAAAAGAGCGGCTAGGCCGCTCTTTTTAAATTAATAATTTTCTAATTATTAATTACTAATTATTAATTTATTCCTCTCTTATTCTAGTTCTTTTCTTACGTGTTCTAGGGCTCCCATGTTGAAGGCGTAGTTCATTCGCTTTGGCCCCAGGATTCCTATGATTCCCTCCCCAAGTTGTGGGTTATTGAAGGTGGTTGCTATCAGGGAGCAGCTTTGGATTTCCTCAATGGCGTTTTCTTCTCCGATAAAGACCTGAATATTTCGATCGATTTCTAGTCCTTCTAGAAGCTCAAGAAATCTATCCCTGTCCTCTAGGACCTGGACAACCGTGTAGGCCTCCATGGACTGGTGGAACTCTGGGCTTTTCAGCATATTTGAGAGGCCCAGGTAGTAGGCTTGATGTTTGTGAGGGATAGTCGCAAAACTTACGTTCGAGCATGTGCGTGCGAGGAGACTTGCAGCATAATACAGTCTATCCTCTGCCACCTGCTTTCGCAGGGCTTCTACTGCTAGATCCCGCTGCGCTATGGCTCCTGGGACTTCCATAAGGTCATCTACGTATAGCCTGAAGCCCTTTGTGGTCGGAATTCTTCCTGCGGACGTGTAGGGTTGATAAAGGAGCCCTGATTTTTCAAGGCTTGCCATATCGTTTCTGATGGTTGCAGGACTCACGCCTAAATCCATCTTTTCTAGAAGATACTTTGAGCCCACAGGTTCTGCGGACATGATAAAGCTTTCTATGATCGCTTTCAGGATATGGAATTTTCTCTGCATTGGCTTTACGCTACGGTACTAAAGAGTTCTTGGATATCATCGCTATCTTCCATGGCCTCAAAGAACTTACTGAGTTCTTCCATTGCTTGGTCGTCGAGCTCTGTGGTGGTTTTTGGTACGAAACCTATTTTTGAGTCCTTAATGGTGAGTCCCTCTACCCCTTCTAGTGCTTTATTTACCTGATGGAGTTCTTTCGGGTCTGTATGTACTTCCCAAAGATTTGTATCTAATTCTTTGTAGTCAACAGCTCCACTTTCCATGATTGCTAGTTCGAGCTTTTCGGTTTCCCCTTCATACTCCAGCTCTATGATACCGCGTTTATCAAACATGAAGCTTACTGCTCCATTGTCACCCATGTTTCCTCCGTGTTTTGAAAAGGCATGTCTTACATGACTTACGGTTCGGTTTGTGTTGTCTGTGAGCGCTTTTACCATCACGGCTACTCCTCCAGGAGCATATCCTTCATAGTAACTTTCTGTAAACACAACCCCTTCGCTTCCTTCCCCTGTCCCTTTTTTGATAGCCTTTTCTATGTTGTCCTTTGTCATGTTTGCAGCTTTTGCTTTTGCAATGGCTGCAACAAGTGATGGATTCATATCTGGGTCTCCTCCTCCTTCTTTTGCTGCTACTGTGATTAGTCGCGCCATTTTGGTAAATACTGCACCTCGTTTGGCATCAACCAGCGCTTTCTTGTGCCGAATTGAATGCCACTTTGAATGTCCTGACATAGTCTATGCAAATACAAATGTGTGTCGCTAGTATAGCAGGATTACAGTATTTGGGAACCTAGAGGCTGTCTGGTCTTCGTTTCTTTACTTCTTCGAGTACTGGCTTGATCTCTGGCGCCAAATCTGATCGAACAATGAGAAGTGCGTCGTCCGTATCGACTACGACGAGATTCTCTAGTCCAACTCCGACTATGAGTTTATGTGGCTCACCGTGGATTAAGGTGTTTTTACACTGATCTGTGATCACATTACCTTGTTCTATCACTCCCTCTTTGTCTTTGCTTCGTTGCATGAGTACTTGCTTGAGCTCGTGCCAGTTTCCTACATCAGTCCAGCCTAGATCGTCACCAGGTACAACTGCGATTTTGTCCAAATGCTCTATGATTCCAAAGTCGATAGAAGTCTTGGTGGTTTTACCGTAGCCTTCAGCCAAAGCCTGTTTATCACTGAGTTGTTCCTTGATGCTATCCAGAGCTACGTATGTATCTGGAAGGTGGGTTTTGAAAAGGTTCCAAAACCCTCGAATATTCATCGCAAACATACCTAGGTTCCAGAGGTACTCCCATGAGGCTACATACTTTTTCGCGAGAGACAGCTCTGGTTTTTCTACAAACTGCTCTACTTGAAAGACACCTTCTTGTAGCTTGTTTGTGGTCATTTTGATATATCCAAACTGCGTGGCTGGATACGTTGGGCGCACTCCAAACACCGTAAGGGTTTCTGGATGCTCTTTTGTAAACTTGTCTGCCTTCTCGAGCATGGAGAGAAATTCATCTTCATTTTCAATCAGATGATCTGCTGGTAGAAAGAGTACACTTTCATCCTCCTTTGCACCTGCTTGGATGATGCTTAGCAGTGAGAGTCCAATAGCTGCTGAATTGTCTCGCTTCTCTGGTTCGGTGATAATGTTTTCCTTTGGAAGTTCTGCGAGTTGGAAGGTGATCTCGTCCACGAAATCTTGATTTGTGGATATGAAAATGTCCTTGGTTTCTACCATTGGTTGAAGACGCCTTACGGTCTGTTGCAGTAGAGAATAAGTATCTACAAGGCGGTGAAATTGCTTCGGCTTACTCGTTCGACTCAGTGGCCATAGGCGGCTTCCTCCCCCTCCACAAAGAATCACTATTTTCATATCAGTTTAATCAAAAGCATGTGCAGCCATACTAGTTGGCGACTCGTTGCTTTGCAAACGGATCTTTGCTAGGCTCTGTATAGATTTTAACGACATTATTATGGAAGTTTTCTTTGCACTACTCCCCCTACTCGTTGTTGTTCTTCCGATCATGCTTCGGCAGGTCAATCAGTACGAGCGTGGAGTGAAGTTTACGCTAGGGCGATATACTAAGACGGTTAATCCAGGATGGCGCTTTGTCCTCCCTATTTTCCAGTCTTTGAAAAAGATTGATATGCGTATCAAGGCGGTGGATGTGCCTGACCAGGATACGATTACAAAGGATAATATTCCGATTAAGATCTCCGCGGTTGTCTACTATAAGGTGAAAGATGCTGCGAAGGCATATATTGAAGTAGAAAATTTCTATTATGCTATGTCTCAACTTGCACAGACTTCCATACGAAGTGCAGCGGGAGAGTATACTCTTGATGAATTGCTTACACAGCGAAAGGAAATCTCTGAATCATTACATCAGGAAATTGATGCAAGTACGGATAAATGGGGTATCGATGTGAGTGCTGTTGAGGTAAAGGATATTCTCCTTCCTGAAGCGCTTAAGCGAACTATCGCAAAGGCTGCAGAGGCTGAGAGAGAGAAAAAGGCTGTGATTATTAAAGCTGAAGGTGATAAGATGGCTGCGAAGAACCTTGCGGAGGCTGCAAGAACTTTGCAGGAGTCACCAGGTGGTATGCACCTACGTACATTACAGGCGATCAATGACCTTTCTTCGGACCAATCCAATACAACGATTTGGATGCTCCCTATCGAGATGATGGATGGGATAAAGGCGCTTGGACAAGTTATGAAGAAGAAATAGGCCTTGGCCTATTTCTTCTTCCAAATGGCAAATTACAAATTACAGATATCAAATTGTAAATGGTTTGAACCAGTCTTTAATATTTGTGATCTGTCATTTGATATCTGATATTTTAAAAAGAGCAGCCTGGCTGCTCTTTTATTATGCAAAGTCTTTCGGCATAAATACCCGGGGTTCATCCCATACATTTTTAAATGTGTATTGCTGAAATTTGTGATCACTGGATTCCATTCCGTTTCCAAGTGCAATGGAAATATGTCCATGTGGCTTTCTCTGATTTCTTCCCCAAACTACGATTGCTCCCTTAGGTAGCCTTTTTAGCGCTTCATAATCTGCATCGCTTTTATCTGGTCTTTTGGGGAACTTAAGACCGATGTTGTTTGTTACTTCTGTGAAGAAGTTTGGCTTTGCAGCTAGTTGATCTGCAGCCATGTAAGCTGATCCTCCTGTTACGAATCCGTTGTGGCCTAGTGACGTGAGTGACCTCCAGACACCATTGTAACAACGTCCGAGAGAGCGTGCCCCACCCATGTTTGCAGCCGTGGCTTCTGCTGCTTTTGCTAGCTTGTTTCCAGTTTTGTTTGGCTTAATGACGCTGTTTACAATTTCTATTCCATCCTCCGTACCATTTGGCCCTGTTTCCGCGCTGGGGTCCCCATCGTTTCCTGCATGTTCTTCTTCTGATACTGGGATACTATCAATATTTGCATAATACACTCCTCCTGCCACCTCAAGTGGCTCGCGATTTGCGATGAGGATATCATTGATAGCTAAGTAGTCTTCTTTTTCTTGCTCGCTTAGACTTTCTGGATCCCTTATTGCTTTTTCTAACAAGCTTTTGTAGTCGCTCAGGGTTTCTGTATCGACAGTTTCTCGCTTTCCATAGTCTTTGTAGATTGGTTTCCCCTGTAGTGCAGTAACCACCTTTGTAAACTGTGCGTGCCGAAGTACATAGTTTTTGTTCTTATCTGTTACTTCTATATCCAACTCTGCATATATTTTTGTAAGTTGTGCAGTTATTTCTACATCACTTAGTGAAGTAGTAGATTCGTTGCTTTCGTTACTTTTTTTGGTGCCCTCTGTTGTAGCATTCGGCTCATTTTTTTCACCGTCTTCAGTTATAGCATCAGTTGCTACTTTTACTCCTGCAAGTTTCGCTGCAGATCTTGCAGCTTTTGCTAAGTCTGACAGTTTGTCCTTAGACTCACTTTTCGTTCGATCCTTTTTTATGCTGTCAGCAAGGTTTTTAAGTCCTCTAGAAGTATCTGGCGTAGTTACTTCTGGATGACTGGATGTTTCCGGTGTGTTTGGCATTGTGTGTTTAGCTATGTTGGTATTTGTTACTTTTGAGGTTTCTATTTGATTATTTATTGGTCTAGGAGTGCTTGCACAATAGGAATTACCCCGAGCCGCTTATCTGATACGTTTGCATTGAATTTTCCATCTGCTACATACATTCCCTGTTCATATTTATTTGTTCCTCCATATACATAAGGACTAACAAGATTTTTATTGTGGTACCCCAGTCCATTGTACATTTCTGCAAAGGCAGCCATCTTACCAAGGTCCTTTGATGTGGCGGTTAAACCAAATCCTTCTTGCTGACGTTTTTTCATCGTGTTAATGGCGTGAATCGCAGATTCTTCCCAAGTTTTAAATGGTTTTACATATGGATAATATTGTCTGGCTACCGTACCATCTATGTGTAGGGCTTCTCCATTATGAAATTTCGTATTGAAGCTAAAGCTCGCTTCTCTGTAGTGAATTCCGGCAATGAGGGCCGCTGGTAGTCCAGTTGCTTTTTCCACAGTCTTGTATCTACTCCAGTTATGTTTGATTGCGCCAATAGCTGCTTGCAACTGTGCGTTTTGCGCAGGTTTTACAGAAAGGCTTGAGAGAAGTTCCTTGTGTTTGTTATAGAGACTTTTATATATACCGCTTGATGAAACCTCTGTGCTTTCATTCGCTCCTGTACTACTTTTTGGCTTTGAGGTTTCGGATGAGTCATCATTTTTTTCCTCTGATGGTTTAGATTTCTCTCCAAGGGCATCTTCAGTAAACTTGATAATCTTTTCTAGAAAAGCTGCCCCACCTGGAATAAAGCCTACGACACTTAGGACGGCTTTGTTCTTAAGCATGTAGTCTCTTACCTTTTGCAGAGCTGGCTTGAGCTTGGCATTTAGCCTTTCTAGGGATTTTCCTACTCGTTCACCAAGACCCTTCAGCCCACTCCAGGTGCGGCTTGCGATTTCCTTTGCTCCTCCTTCTGGTTGTGATGAAGGTTTCTCAGGCATACGGGTTGGATTTGGTATTTGGGTATGAATATCTCATCTGTATATTATAACATAAAAGGGCGCCTTTGGCGCCCAAATTATTAAATTGTTAAAGATTAAATACTAAAGACTAATGGGAGTGTTTTATATGTAAACAGAAAAGAGGCCAGCATATTGCTGTGCCTCTTTCTTTGTGATTTGTCATGTGAGATTTGATCTCTGACATTTTCAATCGCTTTTGGCGATTGCCTACGCCATTCCTCGTGACTCCTTAACCTTTTCAGCAACGTTGTTTGGCACCTTTTCGTAACAGTCAAAGGTCATAGAGAAGGATGCTCGTCCCTGTGTGAAGGATCGAAGATCCGTTGCGTATCCGAACATTTCAGATAGTGGAACCTTTGCCTTGATAACCTTTGCTGTACCTCGGTCACTCATAGAGTCGATGCTTCCTCGTCTTGAAGAAAGATCTCCCATACAGTCACCCATGTACTCTTCTGGAGTTACTACTTCTACTAACATCATTGGCTCGAGAAGTACTGGGCTAGCGGCTTTTGCTCCCTTCTGGAAGGCAATAGCACCCGCTGTCTTGAAGGCGAACTCAGAGGAGTCGACATCATGGTAGTTACCATCGTAGAGCTCTACTGCTAGGTCAACCATTTCGTATCCTGCCACTACTCCCTTGCTCATAGCCTCCTGGATACCCTTATCTACAGCTGGAATATACTCGTTTGGAATAGATCCTCCTTTGATAGAGTTGATGAACTCGTATCCCTCTCCAGGCTCTCGTGGGTGAAGCTTGATGAGTACATGTCCAAATTGTCCACGTCCACCAGTCTGCTTGGAGTATTTCTCTTCTGCCTCCACCATGTTTTGGATAGTTTCTCGGTATGCAACCTGTGGTGCACCTACGTTTGCCTCTACCTTAAACTCTCTTCGTAGACGGTCTACGATAATATCGAGGTGAAGCTCTCCCATTCCTGAAATAATGGTCTCTCCTGTTTCCTCATCCGTTCTTACGCGGAATGTAGGATCTTCCTCAGAAAGCTTAGAGAGTGCTAGACCAAGCTTTTCCTGGTCAGCCTTTGTCTTTGGCTCGATAGAGAGGCTGATAACAGGCTCTGGGAACTCCATCTTCTCGAGGATGATGTGGTTGTTCTCATCACAAAGTGTATCTCCTGTTCGTGTGTCCTTGAGTCCTACAACCGCACCAATATGTCCTGCTGGGATTCCATCGATTTCCTTTCGCTGGTTGGAGTGCATCTGCAGCAGTCCTACAACACGCTCTTTCTTTCCTGAAATTGGGTTGAATACATAGCTTCCTGAGTTAAGTACTCCTGAGTAAACACGTACGAAGGTTAGCTTACCTACATATGGGTCAGCCATAATCTTGAAGGCTAGTGCTGACATTGGAGCAGACTCGTCTGCCTTTCGTGTATCTGGCTCGTCATTCTTGGGGTTGATTCCCTGAATTGCCGGTACATCTAGTGGGCTTGGGAGATATGCTGTAACCGCATCAAGCACAAGCTGTACACCCATGTTCTGAAGTGCTGTACCACACATCATTGGGTAGATTTCGTTGTTGATAGTAAGTTTTCGGATTGCGGCCTTGAGCTCTGCTACGGAAATTTCTTCTCCTGCGAAGTACTTCTCCATAAGGGCATCGTCAGCCTCAGCTGCTCGCTCGATAAGCTTTTCTCGATACTCCTTTGCCTTATCCATCATGTCGGCTGGGATCTCGATATCGATGACCTTTTCTCCCATCTTTCCTTCAAAGGTGTATGCCTTCATTTCTACGAGGTCAATCACACCACGGAATTCAGACTCAGCTCCGATAGGAAGCTGGATTGGAATAGCGTTTGGGTTGAGTCGCTCGTGGATAGAGTTTAGGGACATGTAGAAGTCACCACCTGTCTTATCCATCTTGTTGGCGAAGATAATTCGCGGAACATTGTACTTATCTGCCTGACGCCATACCGTTTCTGTCTGTGGCTCAGCTCCCTGAGAGGAGTCGATTACTGTAACACCACCGTCGAGTACACGAAGAGATCGCTCTACCTCCATGGTAAAGTCCACGTGACCTGGAGTATCGATAATGTTAATCAAAATATCCTTCCAGTGACAAGTCGTTGCCGCTGAGGTGATGGTAATACCTCGCTCTCGCTCCTGCTCCATCCAGTCCATAGTTGCCTCCCCCTCATGCACCTCTCCAATTTTATACGTGATACCTGTATAAAAGAGGATACGCTCAGTGGTAGTGGTCTTTCCGGCGTCAATATGGGCAATAATTCCAATATTGCGCACCTTGTCTAGAGGTGTCTTGTCACTCATAGGGTTACATTTACTAGTAATCAAAATCCCCACCAGTATAGTGGGGATCAAGTAGTGGTCAAGCTTGTGTTCTAGCAGTTTCCATAGAGGTCGATGGCAGTCTCACTGACGTCGAGTAATTCGCATTGCCAATCCTCGGTAAGTCTTTCAAAGAAGGTAACGGAATCGATGCGATCCAGTAGAAAATCCTCATAATGTTCTTGGTAGATTGCTTGCAGCGCTTTGTAATCTGGAATGAAGATAGCTTCTATATACCCATTTTGCTGTGCAAAGCCTCCAAGTACTGGGTCGTTTGACTGCGGGCTGATGAGGTCGAGTCTTGGAGAGATATTACCACTTTGGGTAAAGAGGAATCGTTGTACTTGCTCAGAGGCCAGGAAGCTTGCAAATTCCCAGGCATACCCTTGCTTTTGAGATACTCGTGGTACCATCATTGGCCAGTAGGTACCGAGGCCCTTCTTCTCTACGCTATCCGCAAATTGTGGCACAGGTGCAACGCGTATAGATAGAGGATCTATGGTGAATGCCCCTTGTTCTATCGCAAGCTCAATTTGCTCGTTGATTTGTTTGAGGGTGAATGGATAGCCAAATATCATGCCTATCTCACCTCTTACAAATGCACCTAGTTCTTTTGCTTCTTGATCATCTGCAGTTTGTTCTAATGACCAGAGGAAGCTGTCTTCTCGTTCTCGCCCGAATTTTGCAAAGGTATCGAGTGCGGTAATCGATGGGAAGGTTCTCCTTCCGTTTTGTACTACAGGCTCTGTTAGTGTGACCTGAGAGAGAGCTGGGTCGTAGAAGTTCGTACCGAGCTGCACCATGAGAAGGTGGAGGATATCCATACCTCGTTCAATGTTGTCGAGACGCCCTAGTGCGATGGGAGTCTTTTGTACAATGGTACGAAGTCTGTTGGTGCGTACTTCATCGAGGACTTGTTCTTCAAAGACCTCCCAAAGCTCTGCAGGTTCTGAGGAAGCAAAGTTTTGTAGGAAGTAGTCTTGATTGTATATGAGTGCTAGTGGTTCCACACTGAGTGGTAGCCCGTGGATTTGTGTGCCTCCTTCTCCTTGCTCAATCAGGCTGACTGCTGTCATAGGAGAAAATACTGCTCGGAAATTTGCCGGGTCAGCGTAGGAGCTTGCACTTGGCAGAGCTGCAAATTTTCCCTTGTGCTTCAGAACCCAGCTTGGATCAGCGATAACGAGGTCTGGCCCCTTTCCTTCAGCTAATTCGTTGATAAGATCTTGTTCAAGTTCCTCCAGGCTACGCTTTTTTTGCATGGTTACATAGACCTTTGGCTGCTGAGCCATGTATTCTTGAATAATCCCGCGGTAGTCAGCTGGATTTTCTGTGGCTGTCCAAACAAGCAACTCTGTATCGCGCTCCATGGGAGCTAGTCCTGAGAAGAAAGGAGCTGCCACGAAGGGACCAACAAAGAGTATGAGGATGACGCCGAGGATGATACCTATGCGTTGGTAAGAACGTTGATTCATGGAATTGGGGGTAATTATTTCTTTCTTCCCTTACGAAGACCCTTGAGGAAGTAGCGTTTCATGAGGCTGTAGTAATACCAGTATTCGAAAAACTGTAGGCTTCCATCTTCCTTTGGCGTATAGAGCTTTTTTAGGATCATGGTGATTGGAGGTAGACCAAAGAGCCAGAAGGCAATCCTCTTTAGTGGCCCTGGTACTATACCTAGCCTTGGGTTGATCTTATGTGCTCTGTAGGCATTCTTTCCGATTTGTACCATACGCTTTTCCAGCTCTGATGGCTCTAGTTGGTGCATGTGGTGCGCCCTTGCTTTGTTGGTGTAGAGGATAACTGCACCTTCTTCTTCCTCTAGTCGCTTACCTAGCTCAATATCTTCCCAACCATATTTTTTGAATCGCTCATCGAAGCGTTGTTTTTCAAAAAGGGATCGTTTGAGGGAGATGTTGGATGTGTAGAAGTGCTTGTAGGTTGCAAGTCGTACACCTAGTAGTGGGTCGATAAGCTTAGCTTTCTCTAACTCATCGTATTTGAATTGCATCCCTACCTTTTCAAGAAAACGCATGTAGCTATTGATCTCAAGGTCGGGGTGCCATGTGGTATGCCCAAGTACGATGAAGTTCTCAGTGGCAAATTTGTCGTGTACTTTCTTGTGTTCGGCGAGGAAGTCTGGTTTGGGAATGATGTCATCTCCGAGGAAGAGGACAATGTGTCCATCTGAGACATCAAACCCTCGGTTTCTTGCGATGCCTTGCCCCTCATTTTTCTTGGAAATATAGGTGAAGTGGAGCTTCGCTCTATTCTTGTAGCGTTCTAGTAGGTCAGCGGTTTCGTCCGTAGATCCATCATCAACCACGATGAGCTCATAGAGCTCCTTATCTAGGGTTTGATGCTCGAGGGCTTCAAGAGTTTCCTCTAGGATATCCCGCCTGTTGTAGGTGGGGATAATCACAGAAAAATAGAAGGTGTTGTTCATAGGCATATAAGTAGTCCCTTTCATCCTACCGTCTTGCGCTAGGCAAGCAAGTTCAAGTATACTGGAGAGGCGTATCCTATCTTTTTCTATGGACCAGCGACCCCAATTCCAACCAAAGCAGCATACTGCTCTGCTACAGCAGGTAGTTGCTGTCCTTCTTATCGTGACGATGACTGCACTATATATAGTTTCACTTCCCTCTCTTGGGTTTCAGTGGATTACCTTTGTGGCTGCTCTTGTTGTTATAGGAATGCTTGTGGTGCAATTACTGCGTATACGATCTGGTAGCTCTGGAAAGTTAGATCGCTTTGTTCCTTTGGAACAGCTGTATGCTATGAACCCCTTTGATTTCGAGAAGCATGTGGCTGATCGCTTTCAAAAACTTGGCTATGAAAAGGTGCGTGTGACAGATGATATGGCGGATGGAGGGATAGATGTCCTCATGGAGAAAAATGGACATAGAATTGGTGTCCAGGTGAAGCGCTATTGGAAGAAGAAGTATGTGCAGGTGGAGTCTGTGAGGGCTCTGCTTGGAAGCATGCAACAGATGGGACTTGATAAGGTGATTTTTGTGACTACGAGTCAGTTCACGAGGTATGTCTGGGAGACGATTAAAAGAGATCAGATTTTTCTGATCAATGGGAAGAAGTTTGAGGAGCTGTCCAAGGCTGCTGATAAGGGGCGTAGGAATGAGGTCGTGCGGATGTTGGAGCGGTTTTGTGGGTAATCTAGAGATGTTCACCGAGCCAAGACTGAAGGCTAGGTAGGTCAGTGTATTGATGTGACTTGATTCCTAGTTCTTCTGCAGCATTAGTGTTCACTGTTTTATCATCAATAAATAAGCATTCGCTAGCTTTGGCATCAATATGTTTCAGTACGTATTGGTATATTGCAGTATCAGGTTTCCGAAGGCCTATTTCATTAGATAAAAAGACCTGATCAAATACGGATAAGTCTATATGTTCTCTTATCCAGTCTGCTCTCATTTTTGATTGATTGGAGAGCAGATGTATGTGGACATTTTTAATTGTATGTATGTAGGCAAAGGTTTCGTTGGAAGGAGTTGGAGCGAGTATTTTTCCTAGCTTTTCTTCTGGTATGTCATAGGTCGTAGACCAGTTTTTTATCAAAGGACTTTCTTTATTGGTGGTGGAATACTCCCTATAAAAGGCTTGGAGCTCTTGGTCGAAAGTACTTTCTGGAATACTATATGCAGTACAAAGCATATCTTTCGCTTCGGAATAGTGAAATCCTCCTAGTACTCCTCCCCAATCGAAGAGAATGTGTCTTATCGTACTCATTTAGTCTATGTATCCTTATTTGAAATAGATTGTTCTTTTTGATTTGATTGATAGAGTGCGGATTTCAATGCCTTAGCAAGTTTTGATTTGTTTGGAACTCCTGAAAGGGTTTTATCGATCTCCTGAAGTTTTGAATGTATACGAATAGATTGGTAGCCAAATATTTTGCCAAGTAGAGAAGTGTTGATGCCAACTTCAACGGAGCTATTGAGTGGGATGATGTGTTCTTTTGTAAAAATAACCCCTTCTTGTATGAGAAGTTGACTTGGAGTTACTGTATATAGAGAGCTACTCCAGTTTGCTGTAAGGACGATAATGGAGATTATATTAATAAGGAAGATGAAGGACTTTAGGGACAACATTGATGTCGCGATGGGGGTGCTGCCAAAAAGGAACACTTCTGCAGTGAGATAAAACCCTGTGAATAGTG
>JAUIFW010000093.1 GCA_030430105.1 bacterium
TATTTTCTAATGAAAGACCATAGTTTACAAAGCCTTCAGTATCTCCTTTTTTAAAGAGTCGCTTTGCTTTAGGAGGGAGTCCAATTCCGAACTCTGTGACCTTAACGCCGCAGAGTTTTGCTGCCCAGAAGTGTCCTAGCTCGTGGACTAGGACAAGGACAGTCAAAATGAAAAGAAAGAGGAGAATGCTCCCGAGAATAGCGAGTAGAGCCATTTGAATTGATTTAGATAGTCATGATTTCTTCTTCTTTTTTCTTTGCCATGGAATCTATTTCCTTATTGGCAGTTTCTACATGCTCCTGGAGTTTGTTCTCATCTCCTTTGAGCTGATCCTCTGGAAGATCCTGAGCCTCAAGCTTGTCCTTTGCTTTCTGTCTAGCTTGCCGGATAGCTACTTTTGCTTCTTCTGCAAAGCGCTTTACCACCTTGGTGAGGTCTCGTCTTCGTTCCTCTGTAAGAGGTGGGAGGTTGAGAATGATAGACTCTCCATTACTATTTGGGTTCAACCCAATATTTTCTTGCTGGATTGCCTTGTCGATGAGTGGAAGCATAGTTTTGTCCCAAGGAGTGATATGAATACTCTTTGGCTCTGGAATAGAGATCGTTGCGATGTTGCGAAGCTGCTGCTTTGAACCATAGGCTTCTACGTGAATATGCTCTACCAGTGCACTGCTTGCACGTCCGGTTTGAAGTTTTGCCAATTCGTGCTTGAGATGATCAAGTACCTTGGTTTGTTCTCCTTGAAAAAATTGAATGGCTTCTGCTGCGCTCATAGGTAGTTAAGTATCTTACAGATAAAGGTTGGTATACATATTGTGCGGGAGGTCTTATTCGAAGTAAAGCCTACTCGTGGACAAGACTTCCTGTGTGTTCATCCGTGATGAGTTTGATGATAGCTTCGGGGTTGTCCATCGACCCGATTTTTACTTGCATCCCATGGTCACGACAGAGACTAAAGGCTGTTTGGTCCATGATGGCGAGCTGCTTTTCCATGGCTTCTTGGAAGGTGATGGATGGGTAAAAGATCGCATCTTCGTGTCTGGTCGGGTCCATGTCGTATACGCCATCTACTTTGGTTCCTTTGATAAGGAGATCACATTCTAGCTCCACCGCTCTGAGTGCTGCCGCTGTATCTGTAGTGAAATAGGGGTTTCCTGTACCTCCTGCACATATGACAATGTTTCCTTCTGCTAGTTTTCTACGAGCGTGAATAGGATTGTATGTTTCAGTCATTTGAGGAAGCGTAAATGGGGAGTAGAGCATACTACTTCCAAACTTTGCGGTGATGGCGTCGTGGAGGGCCATACCGTTGATAACGGTGGCGAGCATTCCCATGTAGTCTCCACTAACGCGGCTAGCTCCGAGCTCTTCTGCTATGGCACCTCGAACGATATTTCCAGCTCCAACAACGATCACAATCTCAGGTATTTTCTTCTGTATTCTGAGAAGTTCTGCAGCCAACTCTGATATGAAGTTGGGAGAAAGTACTGCTTCTTCTCCTTTAAACATTTCGCCTGAGAGTTTGAGGAGGATTCGTTTTGGATGCATGGGAGCTCATTAGTTCTTATCTCACTTACTATAGGTCGAAGGCGTACATCGCTCAAATGTAAATTCATGTGTTGTAGCATTTTGCACGCTATTTCCTTTCGTTTTCAAGAAGTTTCCGTAGAGTTGTGATGTTTAGTTTCAACCAATCTCCATGGAAAAGGTGATCGTTATCGGATCTGGGCCAGCTGGCTACACTGCGAGTATTTATCTTTCTCGGGCAAATCTAGCGCCACTTTGTATTGAAGGAATGAATCCTGGAGGGCAGCTTATGCTTACAACTGAGGTGGAGAACTTTCCTGGGTTTCCAGAGGGAATCATGGGGCCAGAACTTATGCAAAAGATGCGGAAGCAAGCTGAGCGCTTTGGAACGAAGTTTATTACCAAGAACGCGACCAAGATTGATGTGTCTAAACGGCCGTATCGAGTGCAGGTGGGAGATGAATGGATAGACACAGAGTCTATTGTTCTTGCGACGGGATCTGATGCGCGGTGGCTTGGTTTGGAAAATGAGCAGCGCTTGATTGGGAAAGGAGTAAGTGCGTGTGCGACCTGTGATGGGTTTTTCTTTAAGGATAAGGTGGTTGGAATTGTTGGAGGTGGTGATAGTGCGATGGAGGAGGCGACCTTTTTAACGAAGTTTGCGAGTAAAGTTTACGTGCTTCATCGAAGGGACTCGCTTCGGGCGAGCAAGGTGATGCAGGATAGGGCTATGGCAAATGAGAAGATTGAATTTGTTTGGAATGTTCAGGTGGTGGATGTCTTGGGGGAGGATTTGGTGACTGGAGTGAAGCTTCAGGATACGCAGACGGAGGAGCTTCGAGATATGGAGCTTGATGGGTTGTTTCTGGCTATTGGACATACGCCAAATACGAAGTTTTTGGATGAAGTGATTACTTTGGATGAGCAGGGATATATAGCAAAGTCTGGGAAGGGAACAAGTACAAATGTTGAAGGTGTCTTTGTTGCTGGTGATGTGGCGGATAAGACGTATATGCAGGGAATCACTGCTGCGGGAGCGGGTTGTCAGGCTGCGCTTGACTGTGAGAGATGGCTTGAACATGGCGCCTAGGGCACCAAAATTTGCAGATTTCAAATTTCAGATAGCAAATGTCAAAGAAGGAGTGCATGGTTGCTCTCCTTTTTTTCTTGCTCGGGCAC
>JAUIFW010000094.1 GCA_030430105.1 bacterium
TCGACAGAAGGGGTGTGGTTGTCCGACCCCATACAATTCCAATAGAATGTGTGGTTCCAGACACCTCCGCCGTTGTTTTTGATGGCAGAGGTAAGGGTATTTGCTGATTTGATTATTCCATCAAGGGTCATGTCAGCGGCGTCACTCCCCTCAAGGGCAGCATTGAGCTTGTTAACATATCCCTGGTGATGTTTTCCATAGTGGATACCAAGAGTCTCTGCATCCATATATGGCTCCAGCGCGTCCTCCTTAAAGGGGAGGGGTGGTAATTGAAACATACGTAATTCTTATAATCTAACTACAGTCAGGCTAGCAGAGAAAAGGGGAGATGGTCAATTTGCAATCAGAAATCCTAAAGAAAAAGAGCCTACAGACTCTTTTTCTTCCTCCAAAATCCATTTTGCCGTACAAGCAGTTTGGGTGCCATCTTCGGCTCCTTCAAAATCTGCTTCACCAATTCCTCTATGTATACAAGGTTTTGCGATCCCTTTGCAAGGATTACATCTCCTCGGCGTAGCTTTGGCTCAAGCCATGCTCCGGCTTCGCTACTTGATTTGAAATGATGGACGCGATCCTTGCGCATCCCATGTTCCTTCGCAGTTTCAGCAATATACTTTCCATGTGGTCCCACGGTGATAAGCCAGTCTGCTACGGCAGGGACAAGCTGCCCGATCTTTATATGCTCCTCCTTGGAAATGTCCCCAAGCTCATTCATCTGACCGAGACAGGCTATCTTGCGCTCACCTGGAAACTCATTGAGCACGCGAAGTGCGGCTACAAGGGCTACTGGGGACGAGTTGTAGCTAGAGTCAATGATGGCACTACCTCTAACTCCCTCCAAAAGATTCATACGCCCCTTAGGAAGGGTGAAGGTGGTAAGCTTTTCTGCCATCTCATTCATAGATAGCCCAGCCTCAACACCAACGATGATAGCGGGCAGGAGGCAGCCTACGAGGTGGCTTCCGAGCACAGGAACTTGAAAACTCGACATATGCCCCTTGTATTCCACCTGAAATTGTAGGGAGTCCTTTTTCTGCTTTACATGAGAATAGGTAACAAGTGCCTCATCCCGTTTTCCATAGGTAACAACGGTTCCCGGAAGCGCATTCTTGATACCCCGTATGTGCTCATTGTCGATATTAATGATCGCAACATCATCATCTTTTTGCTTTGAGAAAATCTGAGATTTCTCGCGAAGTATAGACTGTTCAGAATTAAACTGTCCTTCAGCAGCATGGACCATAGCAACTTCTGTCAAAATAGCGATATGGGGCGGAGCAATCTTTATAAGTTTTTTCATGTCTCCCATGCTATCCACACCCATTTCCACAACATAGTACTCAATACCTTCTTTCGTAAGGGCAGAGGCTAGGCCTTTCAGAAGGAGCCCAAACCAAGAAAAAAGAGAGCCAGATTCTTGAGTGAGTCCTAGTATAAGCATAGGGACGCCAATCTCTGTATTGAGGCCGCCTTCCGTATAGCGCACTTTGTATTCATCCTTGAGAAGATGCGCTACAGCATCCTTGGTCGTAGTCTTTCCGACACTGCCCGTAATACCAATAATACGTCCGGGGTCTCGCCTAAGCTTGAGTTTTGCAAGGCGGCTAAGGAGAAACGTGACAACGACTCTGAGAATAGATTTCATAGAAGCAAACATTAGGATGCATTCACTATAATAAGGAGCTGAAGACGCAGCAAGAAAGTCCCCGGGACACACACAAAAAAGCATGGAGAAAAGCCAATAAAACCTTGAAAAGATATGGGTTTTTGGTACGCTCACGTAAGTAACTTATCTATTATGAGCGACGACGCGATCATTAAGAAGGCGGTCGAGGGGGAATACGAGTATGGATTCTCCTCAGATATCGAGACCGACATTCTCGAAAAAGGACTCTCGGAGGACGTTGTTCGTGCTATTTCAGCAGCAAAGGGTGAGCCAGAATTCATGCTAAACTACAGGCTAAAGGCTTTTGCACATTGGAAAACACTCAAGGAGCCCAATTGGGCAAAGCTCAATATCGCACCAATTGACTACCAAGCGATCAGTTACCTCGCAATTCCAAAGGCAAAGAAGCAGCTCAAAAGTATGGATGAGGTAGATCCTGAGATACTCAAGACCTTTGAGCGACTTGGTATCCCTCTCGATGAGCAGAAACAGCTCGCTAATGTGGCAGTAGACGCAGTGATTGATTCTGTTTCTGTGGCCACCACCTTCCAAAAGCGACTACGAGAGCATGGAGTGATCTTCTGCCCTATCAGCGAGGCTATCAAGAAGTATCCAAAGGTTGTAGAAAAATATCTCGGTACCGTAGTGCCGCATACGGACAATTTCTTCGCAGCACTAAACGCTGCTGTCTTTAGTGACGGGAGTTTCTGCTATATCCCACCTGGTGTGAAAAGTCCCATGGAGCTCTCAACATATTTCCGTATCAATGCAGAGTCTACCGGACAGTTTGAGCGGACGCTTATTATCGCGGATGAGGGTAGCTACGTCTCATATCTTGAAGGATGTACGGCACCTATGCGAGATGAAAATCAGCTCCATGCTGCAGTGGTAGAACTTGTGGCGCACAAGAATGCAGAGATTAAGTACTCTACCGTACAGAACTGGTACCCAGGGGACAAGGATGGAAAAGGAGGGATTTACAATTTTGTGACGAAGCGAGGACTGTGCGAAGAG
>JAUIFW010000019.1 GCA_030430105.1 bacterium
AAGAAAACAGAGCTCGAGCAGTTCAAGAATATTACAAGCCGAGGAATTATCGCCATCAAGATCAAGGAGGACGATGAGCTACTTTGGGTACGTGGTACTATGGGAGTAGATGAGGTGTTCCTTGTGACGAAGAATGGTCAAAGTATTAGATTCTCTGAGGAGGATGTGCGTGCCATGGGTAGGACATCTTCTGGTGTGCGTGGAATCAAGTTGAAGGCTGAGGATGAGGTGGTACAAATGAGTATCATCAAGGCTGGAGAAGAAAAGGCAAAGGTCTTTGTCTTGATGGAACACGGTATGGGTAAGGCTACCAAGATAAAGGAGCATAGAGTACAGACTCGGGGAGGATCTGGAATCAAGGCCGTAATGGTGACGAAGAAAACAGGAAATGTCATAGGTTCTTCTGTACTCTACGATGGTGCAGAGGGAGATCTTCTCATGCTTTCAAAGAACGGACAGATGCTCCGTATTGGCCTCGATACGATCCCAGTACGTGGTCGCGTGACCCAAGGAGTGTATATGATGCGATTTAAGGACAACGATGATTTGCTCGCAAGCTTCTCTATAGTGTATGATGAGAAGGAGGAAGAGTAATAGTCCCCTATGAAGAAAAAGCAGCCCAAAACCCTCATGGATAAATTTGGAGGGTGGGTATCAGAGCAAAAGGAACTTCTCAAAGATGTGAAGTCCCAGGTAAAAGAGCTGCGGGAGGAGCGTCAAGCTACCCGCTCTTTAGGGGATGAGAAGAAAAAGGAGAGGAGGCCAAAGGCAAAGCAAGAACGCACAAAGGTAGATATCTCAGTGGTCAGTGTGATCAAGGCTGCCTTTGCTACGGTTTTGGTCCTACTTTCCATCTATTTTCTCTATCTCATCACAGACACCTTGATTTTGGTTATGGTCTCACTTTTTGTGGCAGCCATGATCAATCCCCTGGTATCCTTCATGGAGCGTTACAAAATACCACGAGGTGTGGGGGTCATCCTGACATACATTTTGATTGCGGCAGTGATCATCTTTTCGATCCTGGCGTTTGCACCGGTACTAAAGAATCAAGGAGACAAGATTATTAGCTCCATTTCCACATACCTTCAGTCCGTTGCCAACGAAGGCTTCACATCCCTTTCCCTCCCCTTCATCTCTTCAGAGCAAGAGGCGGGTATTATCACGTGGCTCAACGATATTCGAGAAAACATCAATCTAGACCTTGTCTTCCAACAGATGAGTGACTGGTTCATCGAAAACCGCAATGCGATTGGAGAGAATCTAGGTACCCTCTCAAACAACTTCTTTGGCTTTGTAAATAATGTGGCAAGTGGCCTTGGAAACCTTGTGATTGTTCTGCTGCTGACCTTCTTCGTCATCGTAGAGAAAGAAGAACTCAAGGGGTTTGCAGTTGCGGCATTACCAAATAAGCACAGAGAGTATTTCAATACAAAGCTTCGTACGATCCAGACAAAGATCGGAGCATGGGTACGCGGACAGGTTTTGCTTGGTCTGGCGGTAGGATTTGCAACATACATCGGCTTCCTTATCCTCTGGCTCTTTGGCATCTATATAGAGGAGATGCTCATTCTTTCTGTTTTGGCAGGTATCACAGAAGTAGTTCCTGTGGTCGGTCCCCTACTCGCTGGAACCATCGCAGCACTAGTAGCAGCCAATCTAGGGCTGCTCCCAATGCTCTCTGTGATCATCATGTTTATCGTGATCCAGCAGCTTGAAAATAATATTCTGGTACCAGTAATCATGCGTCATGCCGTAGGACTCAGCTCCTTTGTGATCATCGTAGGCATGCTCATCGGTGTAACCTTCTTTGGATTCCTAGGACTTATCCTCGCGGTACCAATCACCACGATTCTTGGACTCTTTGTGACGGATTTACTTGGGAGTAAAAACGGAGATAAAAAAGAAGCAGCCTAAGCTGCTCCTTTTAATTAACAATTACTAATTATTAATTAAAAAATTATAATTAACTTTGAAGCAGTTTACTGCTTCAAAGTGTACGCTGTATACCCCGGCTCATGCGCCACCAACTCCTCATCCTTAAACCAAACTCCAAGCTCTACCTCAGCCTCCTCGGGAGTTGCAGAAGCGTGAATAAGGTTGAAGACACCGATCTTTGCAGTATCTGCATGTCGGTATGAAACGTGTGCGTAGTCACCTCGGATAGTTCCTGGAGCTGCGCTCTTTGGCTCCGTAGCTCCGATCATCTTTCGGATAACCTCCACGATCTCAATTCCCTCTACAGCCATGGCTAGAACGGGTCCTGAAGTGATCATTTCGATCATCATGTTGCGCACGTGCTCTCCACGTCGCTCAGCAAGCTCCTCTGTATAGTGCTTTTCCGCAGTATCCTTTGGGGATACAAGAAGCTTCATTCCTACCATCTTTGCTCCAACACGCTCAAGTCGTGTAATAATTTCTCCTACAATTCCTCGCTCGATCGCGTCTGGCTTGAGGAGGACGAGTGATCGCTCAATAGTCTCCATAATACGTAATGTAAAAAATATCGCGGTCAGACTAGCTTTGGCTTCCCTACTCGTCAATATTAGGGTAGAAATACCAAAAAAAAATGACTGTATGGTATAATAATACGAAGCAGTATTTAACAATATTCACATGTCCCTAAACGCAGCTATAAACAAGGAGTATAACAATGGAGAGGAATCAAGGAAAAAGGATCTTCTGGATATATCAGATGAGGAAATGGAGGAAATTGCTGCCATGATGAGTGGCGCTAAGAGTAATTTTGAGGGGAAAATGAAGGAGGTGGTGCAAGAAGTACCTGTCTCCAAGGAGGCTCAGGCGGTTCTCTCTTGGCTCAACAAAAAGGAAAACATGATGTACAGCAATGAGAAGGAATTGCAGCAGGAAACAATGAAGGAGTTTGGAATGAGCAAGGAGGAATTTCAAGCTGCGGTGATACAGGTGCTGGAGCAAGCTCACGAAGAGGTTGCAGATCAATTTGCTGCATTGAATAAGGAGCTAAAGCAAATCATCCTACAAGGAAATGACTCTATTCGTGATAGGCTAAAAGATAGTAGTATGACACACCTAGTACGAGGAACAGATGAAACAGATACAGCTCAGCATGCAAAGATATACAACATGTACATGGAGCCAGCCGAAAAAGCTGCCCTCGACGTTGAAAAGAAGTTCAATGAGGTGGAAGCAAGAAAGCATGCAATCTATCAAAGCATATCTGTATTCCCTGATTCAGTGAATAAGGAGGAAGTGCTACAGAAGCTTATGAGGAAAAGTGGAGACCATCACGCAAGGATTGAACTTGGGTCAGCAACCATGAACAAGGTTGTAGAACTTGCTAAGGAGATGAAGCCATTACCCTTGTATAATAGCTATGTGGAAATAGAGCCTAAGCAAGAGCATAGTGTCTCAAACATACATACCGGTGAGGAAATGGTTGGGGGAGGTGGAAAAGCGCAGACACCCTATGATGCTATAAGAACTCTATGGAATTCTACAAGGGAGGCAGAGTTGAGAACGGGTGCAAAAAGCATTCCCTCCTACGAAGACCTAAGGGTAGCAGCAGGAAAAGCAAAGGCACCGGAGCTTGATAAAAGGGGGCAAGACAGTAGTCCGCCGGATAGTAATGAGCTACCATCTATAGCGGCGGAAAAAGACAATACACTTGGTACCCTGGAGGGTTTTACACAAATGGCTAAAGAGTATTCGGATTGGAAATCTGAGAATAAAGAGAAAATGCGTTTAGATATTCGCTTCGCAAATAAGGAGTATTTTAACAGATTTCTTGAAGAGAAATCCTATACCATGAGGGATGTCGAAAAAAGCTTTGAAGCAATTATTAAGAAGCTAGAGGGACTAGATAGATCTGGGGTGCTAGAATTCGAAAAGAAGACAAGTGCATTATTTAACGAGAGTGGAAGAGATATATTCAGGGCGTTAGAAGATAATCAGAAGGAGTCACTAAATACTATGCAAGGTAGATTTATGCGTGCGCACCGTAGAGGTGTATAAGAAAATAGGATGGAAAAAAGGGCTAAAACAGCACTCTTTCCTTAAGAGCTACATAGAGAAATAATTGCTAAGGTAGCTTCGTAAAAATAAAAGCAGGAAAAAAAGTAATAATTTCCTGCTTTTTTCGTTGACAAAGGTTTCCCCTTCCCTAATATAACCACCGTCGAGCCAAACAAGGGGCGAGACACACGATACTTGAAATCTAGAATGTAGTGAATAATGTTATGTAACAGTGGATGACGATGATCTCTGTTACTTACAGAGTTCTCGTTATTTTTATGAAGAGTTTGATCCTGGCTCAGGATTAACGCTAGCTGTGCGCCTAACACATGCAAGTCGAGCGAGAATCAGAACTAGCTTGCTAGATCTGAGGAAAGCGGCGAACGGGTGAGTAACACGTTGGCAACCTACCCTTCACTCAGGGATAATCTATCGAAAGGTAGACTAATACCGGATGGTCTGTAGATCTGAAATGTACTACAGTAAAGCTCCGGCGGTGAAGGAGGGGCCTGCGTCCTATCAGCTTGTTGGCGGGGTAAAAGCCCACCAAGGCAATGACGGGTAGCTGGTCTGAGAGGACGACCAGTCACAATGGGACTGAGACACGGCCCATACTCCTACGGGAGGCAGCAGTGAGGAATTTTCCACAATGGCCGAAAGGCTGATGGAGCGACACAGCGTGAGGGATGACACCTTTCGGGGCGTAAACCTCTTTTCTGAAGGAATAAGGTCTGAAGTTACTTCAGGAATAAGCACCGGCTAACTACGTGCCAGCAGCCGCGGTAATACGTAGGGTGCAAGCGTTATCCGGAATTACTGGGCGTAAAGCGTCTGTAGGCGGCGAGAAAAGTAGAGGATTAAATCATCGGGCCCAACCCGATGGCCGTTCTCTAAACTGTCTTGCTAGAGGTAAGCAGAGGTATATGGAATTTCTGGTGTAGGGGTAAAATCCGTTGATATCAGAAGGAACGCTAAAAGCGAAGGCAGTATACTGGGCTTACCTGACGCTGAGAGACGAAAGCGTGGGTAGCGAACAGGATTAGATACCCTGGTAGTCCACGCCGTAAACGATGAGTACTAGGTGTTAGTGGTATCCATTCCACTAGTGCCGTAGCTAACGCGTTAAGTACTCCGCCTGAGGACTACGGTCGCAAGACTAAAACTCAAAGGAATAGACGGGGACCCACACAAGCGGTGGAGCATGGGGTTTAATTCGATGATAAGCGAGGAACCTTACCTAGGCTTGACATCCTGAGAAGCCTGCAGAAATGCGGGTGTGCCGCAAGGAACTCAGTGACAGGTGCTGCATGGTTGTCGTCAGCTCGTGCCTTGAGGTGTACGGTTAAGTCCGCGAACGAGCGCAACCCTCGTCCTTAGTTATACGTGTCTAAGGAGACTGCCCTGGTCAACAGGGAGGAAGGTGAGGATGATGTCAAATCAGCATGGCCCTTATGCCTAGGGCTACTCCCGTGCTACAATGGGATGTACAATACGTAGCGAAGGGGTGACCTGGAGCCAATCGTATCAAAGCATTTCTCAGTTCGGATTGGAGGCTGCAACTCGCCTCCATGAAGTTGGAATCGCTAGTAATCGCGAATCAGCAATGTCGCGGTGAATATGTTCCTGGGTCTTGTACTCACCGCCCGTCAAGTCATGGAAGCTAGGGGCACCCGACAACTCCTCGAGGATAGAGGGGGCTAAGGTGAAACTAGTGACTGGGACTAAGTCGTAACAAGGTATCCGTAGGAGAACCTGCGGATGGATCACCTCCTTTCCAAGTGTCCTTCCCTCAAGGAAGGTACCAAATGGACAACAATCGACACTTACTTAGTGTTACTCGACATAACATTGTTCGCTACATTCTCGGTATCAAGTATGAAAAAACTCTCACAGACAGTGAGAGTTTTTTGTATGAAGAGCTATATAGACTAGCGTAGTGCCTCAATCAAAATCTTCACCAGCTGAGCCCGAGTAAGCGGCTCCATAGGGTTAAAGAACTTCGCCCCTCCCCTATCCTCTCCTTCAATCACACCTCGCTCAAAGGCAGCATACACATACGGTGCATACCAACTATCAATCGGCACATCTCTTAGACCTGCATAGGTCAGATCCGTAGAAGCTTTGTACTCAGCAAAATCCTTCTCAATATTCAGATCAAGTGGTTCCTCAATAGCACGCATGATGAGTACTAACCCCTCTGCCCTATTGAGCGTCCCTCGTGGATTATAGGTTCCATCTGGATTTCCCTTGGTAATACCAAGGTTTTTTAGTGTGGTTACATGCTTTGCGTACCACGCTCCCTCTTCCACATCAGAGAAGGGTGCCCCTTCGGCCGAAGAAGTGTCCAAAATCAGCGCTTTGGTGATGAATGCTGCCATCTCTGCGCGGTTTAGAGCACTATCGGGCTCAAAGATACCTTCAGACTTCCCCGACGTCATACAACGCAATCTCGCCTCATCTATGTATGTTCGTCCCCAATGTTGACTGATATCAGTAAATGGTAGTGCTGGATCAGAACAATATGCTCCAGAAAGGTCAAAGGACCCCTTATACAGCTGGGTACCTGCCTTCGTAGAAAGAATAAGGTTGAGTGTATAGTCAAATGCGTTTTCCTTGATGATCTCTGTCTTCGCAATGTGATCCTTATGGGTGAACTGTATAAGTTCATAATGCTTAGCAAGTCCATCTCGCTTTGTAAGGAGTGCATTGGCTATAAGGAGCTCAAGTGTATCGCGGGAATAGAAATCTTTGATGAGCTTACTTGAGATCTCACACTCAGCATTTGCATACGCCAAAGACTGGTGGAAGATAGGCTCATCCAAGAAGTCTACACCTGCCTGTGCAAACTCCTCAAAACTGAGGCCATTGTCTTCCATAATAATTTCCATAGACCGCTGCGCCTGATCCTGCACATTCAGAACATAGGTATTGAGTGATGCAGCATCCATAGTGGAGAGATTTTCAGCAATATCTTCTCGCTGTGCTTCTAGGTAACAAAGTAGGCTTCCTTGAGCACTAATGAGCTTGTCTCGCATAGCATCGAGATCACTCTCAGATGCTGCTAGGTGGACACTTCCCCCCTCTTGAGTAAGGCTAGAAGAAAGTGTGGTTGCCCCAAAGGGTGTACCAAAGTACAGGGCAAAGGCTCCAAACACAAAGGAGAGGAGAAAGAGGTAGTAACTAAACATTTTCATCCGTTTCATAGGCAAGAATATAGAAAGGACATCTATATATTATAACACAAATAACAAATATTTGCAAAACCCTCGGAAATTTGCTATGAACGGTGCAAAGAACAGGAGAACAAAATGTACATAGGCAAACAGCTCGAAGTATGCGTCGAGAACCTTTGGGATCTCTTGCAGGAGCTACGATTGAAGAAAGATGCTTCGGAATCAGTGAAGGGACATGTGTTAGCCAGAGTGCAGCTTGTGCTGGAACAGGCATCAGAGCAAACGGCTATATTCATCGTCAAAAGCTGGAAGCGTAGAGACTTTGAAGAACAGGAGGTATATGTTGTATGGAGACTATACAACTGTATTCATCATATGCTGGTTACTTCCCCGGAGCTCTACCAGGCCTTTAATCATACAGAGGTCTATGGAAAGCTTCAGGCAATCAAGGTAGGCTTAGACCTTGCAAAGGAGTATCTCAAAGCCAAAATGATCCCACAGAATGCACAGTATTACGCAGGAAGATACAAGCATGTGGTGACGATCATGATGAAGGTAAATATGTCTGTGGATGGAAAAAAAGAAAGGAGCTAGTATGGAAAAAGCAAAAAGTTTGGGAATCGTATATTTGCTGGGTAGGGAAAAACTTGTCGAGTGTGAGCGGCGGCTACAGCACGCTCATGATGAGATAACTTGGACGGAGATCGTCACGGAGTCGGAGGATATAATCCAAAGACAACGTCTATTGCTGCAATGTATGCCAGCAATATATGACTTGTATCAAGAGTTCTACGCTGTCTGTATGGAGGTGGTCGCAGCAGCAAAAAATTCTGTTTGAATCATGCAGAGTGCCTGCAAGCACACGGAAGGCTAAGGCGTGCCGTGAATGCCCTACTAGACGACTGTGAAGTAAGTGAAGAGAGAGGAATGGAGTGCATCAGCCTGCCTCATGATGTCTTCTATCGCTCAGTATGCTCTTCACAAAACTAACCCCGCCGAAAGGCGGGTTTTTTTCTTGCAATCACCCCTTTCGTTGCTATAGTAGCAACGCTTACAAGCACATGGGTGTGTAGCTCAGCTGGTTAGAGCGCGACACTGATAATGTCGAGGTCGGAGGTTCAAGTCCTCCCATACCCACCAAAACTTCTAGAAACCACTCCCCTTTAAACCAAAGGGTTACTTCAAGAAAGCTCTGTATGGGAGGACTTGAAGCTAGAAAGCACTGTTGCGAGAGCAACAGGAGACGCAATTAAAGAAGGCAACGTCTATAAAACCTCTGCACCGTCCGGGGGTAGCCGCAGCTGAGATGACCAAGGCCGAGTACCAATCTGAATTTCAAAATATCTTTGCATAGAGCTCTCACCAACCCTCGGTACATCCCCCTACCTATACACATCCTTTCGAAAATCTACAGCAACAATTACAATCCCTTCATCCCCCTTAGTAAACACAATCCGAATCTTCCCCATTCGTATCCTATAAAAATCTCCAGAACCACGAAGTTTCCGAACATCATAGTTCCTAACATTCCCCAATAGCAAGTCCTCAAGAACAGCCATAAGACGCCTCCTATCAGAAGGCCTAAGTTTTCTTATGAATTTCTCGGTCTGATCCATCTATACGACGTATACTTTCTATAAGTTCTTTGGGGGTAATCCCCTTTGGAAAATATACACCTACTTCTGAGTCAGTTTCATAAAACTGTACATCATCGTAACCAACAAGCCTCATAACTTTAAGCTCTATTACCCCATCTCCTTTATCAACCATTTGAAGAGGAGTGTTTTTATCAATGCCATATTTCTTCCTTACTTCAGCAGGAATAGTAACTTGGCCTTTAACCGATGGAATTGTTGTATAAATACTCATGGATGAATTTAGAAAGTGTAATAAATATATCATATTTTCCGAAAGTATACAATCGGAAGAATGCTATAGGTAAAATTACACAGTTCTTGTGTGAAACAAAAAAACCCTCTACAAAGTAAAAAAACAAGGAGGTGCATTCATGCACATCGATCTCGATCCAAGTGAACAGGCCAAACGCATCAATAACTACCAGTCTTTGCATAAGGAAAGAAATCATTCCAATGGCGTGTTTTGCAGACGCAATTTCAGACATGGGCTCTTGGTGGCAGAAGTATCTGAGGGGCAAGTAGTCATGCGCTGTAAGGGTGGCTGTAACTATGAACAACCAGAATACCCTGCTTGCGCCCTAGTCTTTTCAGACGAAGAACTTGCCATTGCAAAAGATAAAACACAGTAAAAGAATATAGACCAAAACAGAGCCATAAAGAGCTCTGTTTTTTAAACTATGTTGTGCCTGTAAATCACAAATGAAAAATATTTGTGATTTGTAATCTGAAATTTGAAATTTACCGATATCCTCCGTATACTTTTCCCGATATTCATCGCCCCACACGCATGTTCCAACTCTTTGAAGACGACATTTCCGTAGTTGATAGCGAGGTCTCGGGGCTCCTGGAAAAGGAGCGAGAGAGAGTAAGGGATTCACTGCAGCTCATTCCTTCAGAGAATTTTGCGAGTCGAGCTGTGCTTGAGGCAACGGGCTCCATCACGAGTAACAAGTATGCAGAGGGCTATCCAGGAAAGCGGTACTACGAAGGAAATGAGTTCGTAGATGGCTTAGAAAATCTAGCGAGAGATCGAGCAACTGCCCTATTCGGTGCTGACCATGCAAATGTGCAGGTGCTCTCGGGAGGGCCTGCAAACATGTGTGTGTTTGCCGCGATACTTGAGGACGGAGACAAGGTACTCTCGATGGATTTAGCGCAAGGTGGGCATCTGACCCACGGGGCCACGGTAAATTTCTCAGGTCAACGCTATGAGTTCCACCATTACCCCGTAGATAAGGACACGCACAAGATAGATTATGAGGTGGTGCGAGCTCGGGCAAAAGAGGTACAGCCAAAGCTTATTATTGCAGGAGCTTCAGCGTATCCAAGAGAAATTAATTTTGATATTTTTAGACAAATAGCTGATGAAGTAGGAGCGCTCCTACTTGCAGATATTTCTCATATCGCCGGGTTAGTAGCCGCTGGCGTACATCCAGAAGTCCATCCCCACGCGCACATCGTCACAAGTACCACACACAAGACGTTGAGAGGACCTCGAGGTGCCGTGATCCTTTGTGAGGAGCGATTTGCAAAAGCCATTGATAAAGCGGTATTCCCACAGATCCAGGCTGGACCGCATATGAATAGTATTACAGCAAAGGCAGTAGCCTTCCATGAGGCTGCGCAGCCTAGTTTTAAGGCGTACGCCAAACAAGTGGTTGCAAATGCTTCTACCCTCTCAGAGGAGCTCATGGGCCTGGGCTGGAAGCTTACAACAGGCGGAACAGACAATCACCTCATGGTGATGGATCTGCGGGAAGAATCATATAGCGGTCACAAGGCTGCAAAGGCTCTAGCAAACGCTGGCATTGTAACCAATAAGAATATGGTGCCCTACGATGAGCGCTCTCCTATGAAAACTAGTGGCGTACGCCTGGGTACACCAGCGATGACAAGTCGAGGTATGAAGGAGGTAGATATGAAGCAGATTGCACAGTGGATTGATAGGTGCTTGAAGCACATCAAGGATGAGGATATACATGTGCAGATTGCTTCAGAAATTCAGACCTACCTAGAATCCTTCCCTATCTACTCTCACTACTAGCACATGCTTGAGTTTGGACTTCAGTTTTTCCTCTTTTGGATAGCTACGACCCTCGTGATTGGTTCTAGCTGTATGATAACACTTTGGTTGTGGAAGTTTCGCATGGAGTCTTGGCTCAAGTTTCTACTGACAGCATCCACCCTTACCTATGCGCTCATTATTGGAGGAGGGACACTTCTTGGCATGCTGCATCTCTTCTACTACCCTGCAGTTCTTCTCATGCACGCAGGTGTTTTTGGAGGACTCCTTTGGTATCTGTATCCAAAGCTAAAGGAGCACTGGCATGAAATTGTACCAGAAGACGTCTTCCCAAAGATCGACTGGATGCTCTATGGGACGCTCTTTGCACCTCTGCTACTTATTGTCTTTACTAGGTTTTTCAATGCCACCTTTCAAGTGCCCATAGAGTACGACAACCTCGCATACCATCTTCCGTTCGTGGTGGAATGGCTTCAGAATGGTCATCTTTGGGAGGTATACTACAGCGCCTATGCTGGCCCACTTGGGTACTATCCGGCCAATTATGGGCTTGTTGATGCATGGCTCATGATGCCCTTTGGCAATGACCTGCTGGTCAATCTCGTGAATCTTCCCGTAGTGATCCTCTTCCCCTTTGTAATGTATGGTGTGGCAAGAAGAATGCATGTATCTCACAAACCAGCGCTTCTGATCATCGCACTCTTCATGATGCTTCCCGTGACACTTCGGCAGGTGGGTACACCACTCGTGGACCTTTTCTTTTCCATGTCGTTTCTCCTAGGGGTGTATTTCCTTCTCAGCTATATTCAGGAGAACAAGTGGTACGACATGCTTCTCTCTGGGTTGGCACTTGGACTATTTATGGGAACCAAGTACCTTGGGTTAGTGTACACTATACCCCTAGCAATCCTCGGAGCTGCCATTCTCGTATTCCGGCTCATGAAAAAGAGAAGGGTTATGTGGCAAGGGATCGGAGTTTTCTGGGGAGGTATAATGGCAACAGGAGGGTTCTGGTATCTAAGGAATTTGTTCAATAGCGGTAACCCAGTGTTCCCTACGGAAGTTTCTGTGCTTGGCCTGCCTATTTTTGGAGGATACCAAGGCATCACAGACAACCTGGTGGAAACCTCCCTTGCACAAAATATTCCCGTGAACCGGTCTTACGGATATTTCTTTGATGGAATTTTTCAGATGGTTGGAGCACCCCTCTTTTTGATTATAGTTGGGATGACGATACTTCTCTTCCTGATACTCATTTATCTAGGAAAATCCTATCTGGCGGAAAAGAAAAAAGAGCGCATACAGAATCTGGATCATTTGATCCTCTATGGGTCCTTGGCGATTCTCTTACTCGTATATTTTGTCGGGTATTGGGTATCTCCATACTCCTTCAAGGATCTCATTCCAAATGTTCGGTATGCATTTATGTTTCTGCTTTTTGGTTTGATGGCTATTGGGATTGTGATTTCTAGGCTCAAGTTGCTGCAGCCAGTGTTTTATGTGGCTGGAAGCATCGCAATTCTCTACAATTTCGTGTTTCTCATCCTCTTTCCCCCACTAGCTATCCAGGCCAATGAAAAGCTCGTACTTGATTTCTACCAACTTGAACAGTACGCGCCATATGCCTTTTTCTTTGGTGTGTTTCTCTATGGTATTCTTCTGCTCTTTTACTTGGCAAAGCACATCAATTTACACAAAGGGATGGTGTATGTGATCGGAAGTTTATACCTCTCCACTGCCCTTCTTGGGACGCTGTATTTCGGAGAGACCAGAGAAGACCGTGAACTGCTCCGCACTCCTCTCTACAGCCAGTGGTACGCGAAAACGGTGGAGTGGCTCTACCTCCTCAATGCAGCGGAGTGGATCAATGCCAACGCAAACGAGGCAAAGCTAGCCTACACAGGGTTCAATATGCACTACCCTTTCTTCGGAAGGAATCTGGAACGTGAAGTAGATTACATCAATATCAACGACTGTCAGGGATGCCGATATGTGGACTATCGAGAGAGCAAGGAGTCGATACTCCGAGACCCAGACTACAGTCACTGGAAAGAAAATTTAGCCGCAGGAGAAAAGGAGTACATTGTCATAGCGGATCGCTTTCATCAGAGCCAAGAGCATCAATGGATACGGACCTATCCAGAAGCCTTCCAAAGAGTATTCCGAGATGGATACGTCTATGTCTACAAAATAAAATAGCCTCGAGAGGCTATTTTATTTTGTAGATGACAAATGACAGATAACAAATTACAACTATCAAATAATGCATAAGTCCTAAGTAGTTTTGTAATTTGTCATTTGCCATTTGTAATTTGGGGGTGCGAACCTCGTTCAAGATCAACAAGCTGCCGCTTCAAGAGCACCCCAAAAGCAAACCCTTCCTCCCCAATCCCACTCTTCCAAATCCGATGACAGGGATAGATCAAGGGCAAAGGATTCCGCCCAAGCGCCTGCCCCACCGCACGTACATGCCGCGCAGTATGTGTTACCCTAGCTAGCTCCAGGTAACTCCAAGTTTCCCCATAGGGTACTGCAGCAGCACCTAGCAAGACCTTCCGGGTAAAAGGAGTCACCGCCAAACGATGCGGCACATCAAACACTCTCCTCTCCCCAAGAAAATACTCCCGAATCTGCCTTTCCACCTCAAACAAAAAATCAGGCAAGTCATTTGATATCTGAAATTTGAAATTTGCCATTTGACCTTTTGCCTTATCCCTTCTCGAAACATCACGATTCACTCCAAGCTCAATGCGAAGCAAGGAATCTGAATCTGCAGCCAGCGTCACAGGGATAAGCCCCCCGCCTTCTATTGCCGCATCAAAGCGATGCTCGTACAATATGTCTGAATCAATTCGCATGGTACAAGCTTGGCATATATATAGTGTAGTGGGAACGCTGCTATGGACACTGGTCATAGGCAGTAGTTTACCTGTGTATCGACCTGAGGCGACCCGAATCCTGGATAAAAGTGGCGGCATACTCTACGAGCTGCCTCTCCATCAGCCAGGTCGTTCTGATGTAGTATATGAGGATCTACCTCCTTATGTTACGGAGCTGCTCTTGCTTCAGGAGGACAAGCAATTTTACAACCATACGGGCGTGGATGTACTGCGGCTGGGTGCTGCAGCTATGGATATGGTAACTGGTTCCCCTTCTGGAGGTGCCTCAACGATCTCTTCTCAAACCATAAAGCAGCTCTTCTTTCCCGACTCTAGTCGGGACCTTGTTCAAAAAGCAAGAGAATTCGCCTATGCCTGGAGTATGGAATGGTTTCTATCAAAAGATCAGATCCTAGAAACATATCTAGAAGTTGCCCCCTTTGGGCGAACCTTCTATGGGATAGAAGCTGCAAGCCAGGGGTATTTTAGTAAGTCAGCTACGCAGCTTTCCATTGCTGAGGCGGCAACCCTCATTCGTCTCCTCCCCGCTCCCTCAAGCCGAGATCCCATCAAGTATCCTGAACGTATACGTGACCTCAGAGATGGGCTTCTAGAGGAAGCGCTAGATTACGGAATTCTTACAGAGTCGGAGGCTGTAGAAGCCATGGCAAAACCGGTCTATGTGAACCCTGCGAGGAATATGCCTTCCCATGTGGTGATGGAGGCCTTGAGGCGTGCGGAGACACAGTTCCCAGATGTACGAAAGGGTGGCTAC
>JAUIFW010000020.1 GCA_030430105.1 bacterium
CACCTTCTAGGCAATATCCAATGGTATCACCTTCCTTTCTATGAGTGTTACTGATCCACCCATGCATCCCACCATATGTAGGATGCATGGGGCTATCAGATGTTCACGTATTTCCTCGCGAGTGATTTCAGGCCATGATTGGTTGCTCCTACGGAGAAGACATGAAGATCCAGACCTTTGAGATTGATATCTCGCACCTGATCCTCCCCATCCGTCACCATCACAATGTCACAGGCATGAAATCTATTCTTATCCTTGTGAATGTCCTGGACTGCCGTATCTATGGCTGCCTTGAAATTTGTTCCACCTCCACTATATGCTCCCTTGTTCTTGATCCCCTTCAACACCTGCCGAGCCTCAGCAGCCGTGGTGGCTTTCTGTAGCTCCTTTGGCGAGGAGTCAAAGAAGCGTATATAAATCTCTGCCTCATCCTTGAGCACCGCCTTCAATCTGTTGTACACCACACCCGCAGCCTTTTGAATCCTCCCACCACTATCCATCGACCCGCTGGAGTCCACGAGGATGTAGATCAATTGTTTTTGTTCCTCGTACTTCACGTATTCTCTTCTCTGTACTTGCTTCTCTACTGCGCGTTTCCAAAATAGTTCTTCGGGCAAGGCATGTTCCCTATGTAGGATTTTTGGTAGCTCTTCGAGAGATCGGATAGACCTTGTCCTAATATGAGAGGTAGGTTCCTGTGATTTGGAAGCCCTTCGCTTTTTCTTCGTACTCATGCTCGGAAAGGTATCCAGGAGCTGAGAGACTCTAATCAACTCATACTCTGCGTGCTTCGAGAGAGCCAGCACCTTATCAATGAGATGGCGCGCCCCCAAGCCTCCGCCAGCTGGCTGCGGTACGTCGAGCTCCTTCTCGTCGATTGCATCGAGTTTCTCCAGACAATCTATCTTCTCCTTTAACTCCTCTGCCACCTCCTTTCCATCCTTTTCCATGAAAATTGGGAGTGCAAAGCCATCTCCACTACCACCCGTGCCTGAGGACTGCTGCGAGAGATACTTTAGGAGAGCGGCTGCCTTCTCGATGGGGGCACCAGGGAACTGATCTAAGGTACCTTGCTCTGCCAAGCTATGGAGAAATTTCCGTACTTGCTCGTTGTATTCCAGAAGTCGTTTCCCATCCGCCTCAGGGTGTGCATCCACATGCTGCCAAACTCCTTGCTCCAACTCATCAAGACCCACAACTGCATCCACCCTATCCCTCGCTATATTCAATAAGTCTTGGAAGAAATCTGGTGCAACCGCCGGCACCTCTGCATCTCTACAGTATCGCCTGATTTCACCGGGGTGTGCTGGATGCACATGCTCCGGAAGCCTTGTTCTTGCTATCATTAGAATGAGTGTAAAATATTGTCTCTGGTGCGCTCCGCGTCTTCTATCATCTTCCTCTTCCACTCCGCATGCTGTTCAAGCACCTCCATGTTCTTGAGAAGTTGTACGAGGCTCTTTAATTGTCGAATCTGCTTCACTTCATTCTCTGGAGTGCATTCGTAGCGTGGCCTTTGCTTGCGCTCCTGAATCTCAACGATTTCTGAGGCATAGGCTTGAAGCTTGCCCTTCTCATCCTCAAGCTTCTTGGAGAGCTCTACGGATTCAAAAAACAAATCATCAAACTCCTTTTCATCCTCTACTCCTTCACAGACAAGAAACTTGTACACCTTTAGATCCTCTTCTGTGGCGTAGTCTCTCCCATCAAGGAAGGCATTTGCTTTGATCAAGGCCGTCCCTACGCCGAGACCTGTCCTCGGACTCAAGGCCTTGATTTTTCTTGCATCCACAATGAACTGTGAGCGGAGCTTCTCAAACTCTGAGGATAGATGTACCTCGTTGACCTTCTTTCGCACCAAGACAAGATCATTTCTCGTAAGCATATCTTCCTTGTGAAGGATGCGCTTCTCCAAAGCCTGCCGCTCTGCCATTTCTAGCCATGTCTCTGGCCTCTGCAACTCCGGCGTCACGACCTCAACTTGTATAGGGAAGCGCTCTAGCGTTGCTGCCTCAGATGCACCAAGGTCAGCAATTTCCTCCGGTGACTTATTGGTCGGTGCAATGATGAGCTTGGTCTCAAGCGGTACATTTTGGGCACCATTGAGAAGACGTTTTTCCGTGAGTGTTGCCTTCAAGGCAGCAAGCACAGCCGGTGGACTATCGAGCATCTCCTCCAATACTGCGATGTCACTTGTGAGCAGGGACCATTTGACCCGATACTTTTCCTGGCCAGACTCCTTGAGTTCCTTCATATCCAACCCTCCGAAGAGCGAGGAAATCGAGGACTCTACATGCATCTGTGTTTTCCAGATGCGCACGTTGCCAGCCATCTGACTCAGGAATGCATTGATCATTTCTGATTTACCATGTCCACCCTCTCCATGAAGAAGCACATGCCACCCCGAACAAAGCCCGAGCTTGAGCGCTTTCGCAATTTTTTCAGAACCATAAAAGCGGTCCATTGCGTATTGCGTATCATGAATTTTATTCTTAAGCGATGTCATATATATAGATAATAATAGTGGTGATAAAAGAGCTCCCCGCGCTTTCGCGCAGGGGGCTTTCTAGGTTAGCTGAGTCTTTTTTTGACTTCCTCAAGGTCGCAGGGAGCATCGTCGAAGCAATGTTGCGTACTACACGCATGGATATGTACGCTTGTCAGCGGGCCGAAGCAATGTGGCTCACAAAAGCGTAGAGCCTCCGCATAGCTGCAGGGCATCTTTCCTGATGTGTGCGCGAGAAAGCTACATGCGTGCTCTCGCATACTTGGACCCCCATATCCACCTGATACACCTGTTACTAGGTAACTCACAGCATTCGCAAAGGCTGCGTGGTGCTGTGCTGGTGCATCCGGGTATTGTTCTTTTCCGTGAGCCATCGCCCGTTCAAGAATTTCTGAAAACATATACCTATTCCTTTCTCTGTGTACGTGCGTTCAATGCGTAGTGTGTACAGAAGCAAATATGCGGCAAGACATCATCAGTGTGACAATCTCTCTTGGCACTATCAAACTCCTGCAATCCACTGCCTACTTGTTCCAAAACTCTCATATTCTCCCTTCCTTCCTTTGTTTTTCTATTATATTTCATTATTTCATATTTTTAAATTGTTGCAATATATTCAGATCAAGACGAGATGACAAGCTTTGTTGTCATCTTGGATGACGTGGCTTTTCTCCTAGTGTTCGTATAAAAAATAGCACCTTTCGGTGCTACCACATGCTCGCTTACTTGGCGATCATGTTGCCATCAATCTTTGTATACAAAACTGATGCTTCGTTTTGTTGTAAGTTTTCCAGAACGGAGCAACTGCTGGTATAGGTCCAGGGTAAAATATCACCCAAGCCCGTGACAACAGACCAGTTCCTGCTAGACTAGCAGCGCAACCGAGACATCGGCGTTTTACTATTGCCCATATCCTATGACCAAACTCATCAACCTCTTTCCCAAGCTCCCCAGCATCGACTACCGCACCGAAGTGCTTGCTGGACTTACGGTGGCGCTTGCCTTGGTTCCTGAGTCTATCGCCTTTGCACTGATTGCGGGGCTCTCACCCCTCACAGGGCTATATGCGGCATTCGTACTTGGTCTTATAACGGCTCTCTTTGGTGGGCGACCTGGGATGATTAGTGGGGCTACGGGAGCGATCGCGGTCATCTATGTTATGCTTGTACAGACCCATGGGGTTGAATACATTTTCGCTACGGTAATACTCGCAGGTATATTTCAGATACTTGCCGGCTTGTTTAAGCTAGGAAAACTCATACGCCTTGTCCCCCACCCCGTGGTCTATGGCTTTGTAAACGGACTTGCCCTTATCATCTTTACGGCGCAATTGGATCAATTCAAGGACGCCTCTGGTGCCTGGCTCACAGGTGCTCCACTCTACATAGTCCTTGCTTTAGTCGCGCTCACCATGGCAATTATCTGGGGGCTCCCCAAGCTCACCAAAAAAGTACCTTCTTCTCTGGTGGCGATCTTAGCTGTCTTTGCTTTAGCGTACTTTGGTGGAATCGATACGAGAACGGTGGGTGACATTGCTTCAATACAAGGTGGATTCCCACCCTTCCATATTCCTATGGTGCCCTACAACTGGGACACGCTGATGCTGATTATGCCCTACGCGCTCATGGTGGCGAGCGTAGGACTTATAGAAAGCCTCCTCACACTCAACATCATCGATGAGATCACGGAGACTCGCGGAAAAGGCAACCAAGAAGCGATGGCGCAGGGAGGAGCAAATATCCTTTCTGGACTATTTTCTGGAATGGGAGGATGTGCCATGCTTGGACAGAGTATGATCAATGTCTCCTCTGGATCTCGAGCGAGACTCTCTGGAATCGTCGCTGCTCTGACGCTTCTGCTCTTTATCATGGTAGGATCACCGGTGATTGAACAAGTACCTATGGCCGCCCTAACGGGTGTGATGATCATGGTGTCTATCGGCACCTTTGAATGGGCAAGCTTCCGCGTGCTTACCAAATTCCCCAAGTCCGACATCTTGGTAATGGTACTCGTAACTCTTCTTACCATCTTCCTGCATAACCTTGCTTTAGCAGTGGTGATTGGTGTGATTGTTTCTGCCCTGGTATTTGCTTGGGATCATGCCTTCCGCATCCACGTGCATGGATACCTAGATGACAAGGATGTGAAACACTATGAGGTCCACGGCCCCCTCTTCTTTGGCTCCACCCTTTCCTTTACTGAACAATTTGATATCGCTCATGATCCAAAGGAAGTGATCATCGACTTTGGTAAAAGCCGTGTAGTGGATATGTCTGCTATCGAGGCGCTCAACAAGCTAACGGAGCGCTACCTCAAAGCAGGGAAAGTGCTACATATCAAACACCTCTCCTCAGATTGCCGGCGGCTTATCAAGAATGCTGATTCTGTGGTGGATGTGAATGTGGTTGAGGATCCAGAGTACGTGGTGAAGGAGTAGAAACTACCCTCCTCGCACGACCACCTCTTCTACATAGTTGCCAACCACTTGCGATGCCATTTCAAGGTACTCCTGTGTAGTCCATGGAAGATGGCTGTATTCCATATCCAAGGTCTCTCCGCCTCGGAAGGCTTGGAGAACCCACCGTTTTGCCCCACTTAGTTCCTTTGCCATACTTTGTAGGGTGCTGACCGTATGCAATCCTGGCAAAACGGTCGTTCGAAATTCATGAGGGACCTTGCTGTGTATCAGCTGCTCTAAACTGTTCTTTACTCTATTAGAGATCTTCTCACCTCCCAATACACCATATTGGTCAAAGGGCATTTTCAGGTCCATTGCAACAAAATCTAAAATACCTTCCTGCAGTAGTTCCCTTAGCATCTGAGGATTTGAACCATTCGTATCGAGCTTTATCTTAAACCCCATGTCATGCACCTCCCTAAGAAATTCCGGGAGTCCATGGTGCAAGGTAGGCTCTCCGCCACACATGGTTACAGCATCGAGCAGTCCTTTCCTAGACTCTAGAAACGCTATCACCGTTTGTCTCTCTATCCATGCCCCTTGTGCCAGATGCTGTGGTAGGACTAACTCTGGATTGTGACAATATCCACAGCGCATATTGCATCCTCCTGTAAAGAGGATGCAACTTAGCTGCCCAGGAAAGTCTTGGAGAGAGAAGGGCTCAAGTCCGTAAAAGTTCATCATAGAGATGTACTATTGAGCCCGGGTATGCTACTTGCCTTCTCTTCAAATACCTCCCTAGAAAAGTACTCGGATCGTTTCGCGCAGTTGAACTGTGATACTGGACGGTGATATCCCATTACTCTTGTCCATACTTCGCACTTGGTGCGCTTGCTTTGAAGCTCCTGCAGCTCCTGTGTCCTTGTGATTGTCTGACTATTCATAAATATATGATTATAATGAAATGTTGGTAAAACTATTGCATGGAGAGTGCTGCCTTTCTCTCCGAGGTATATTCTTCTGGACGACTGGATAAACGCTTGGCCTCCTCTGGTGATATACCTAGCTCTTCATCACAGACGCTGCAATACTGCTGTTCTCCTGGCAGATAGCCATGTTTGGGGCAAATGGAAAAGGTTGGTGTGATCGTAAGGTACGGGAGATGAAAATGTTCAAAGGCCTTTTTTACTAATGCCTTACAAGCTTCTGTACTTGAAATTCTCTCTCCCATGTATAAATGAAGGACTGTTCCCCCCGTGTATTGTTTCTGGAACTCATCTTGGTGCATCAGAGCTTCGAAGGCATCTTGTGTATGTTCCACAGGCAACTGAGAAGAATTCGTATAATAGGGATTTTCCTCTGTCCCTGCTTGGATAATATCTGGAAACCGCTTCTGATCCTCCTTTGCAAAGCGCTGCGTTGTCCCCTCTCCAGGAGTGGCTTCAAGGTTATAGAGATTACCTGTTTCTTCTTGGAAACGAAGTAGCTCTTCCCTCATATATGCAAGGATCTCCAGCCCAAAAGCCCGTCCTTGTTCTGTGGTAATATCCTCTTTGTCCTCGAAAAAGTTGCGGACAGCCTCATTAACACCGTTAATCCCAATGGTTGAAAAATGATTCGTTAGCCTACCTAGGTACCTCTTGGTATAGGGGTATAATCCCTTCTCCATCCACTCTAAAACAAAGGCTCGCTTTTGTTCTAAGGAATCCTTTGCTATTACCATGAGCCTCCCCAACTCATCGAGCAGAGCAGTCTTCTCTCCCCTATACAAGTAACCAAGTCTTGCAGCATTAATGGTAACAACTCCAACACTTCCTGTCATCTCTGCAGAACCAAAGAGCCCATTTCCTCTTTTCAAAAGTTCTCGCACATCCAGTTGAAGCCTACAGCACATGGATCGTACATCCCCTGGAGATAGTTCAGAGTTTACGAAGTTTTGAAAATAGGGTAGGCCGTATTTTGCAGTCATCTCAAACAGCAACGTACAATTTGGATGATCCCAATCAAAATCACTTGTAATATTGTATGTAGGTATAGGGAAGGTAAACACCCTCCCCTTGGCATCGCCCCGTAGCATTACTTCTAAAAAGGCTTTGTTCACCATCTGCATTTCCTTCTCAAGCTCTCCAAAGGAATAGCTAAAGGGTGTTCCCCCTAGGAATAACCTAGCCTCCTTTAGATCATTAGGACAGTTCCAGTCAAAGGTAATGTTTGTAAAAGGGGTCTGGGACCCCCATCTAGATGGGATATTGCAGTTAAATACAAAAGACTGCATGCAGTCGTAGACGTACTTATACGTTTTCTTCATTACATACTCCTCCATCTTCTTTTCTGAGGGGAAGGTGCACTCTTGCTCCTTCATCTCTTCCCTGAGATCTAGCTCATACTTTTTCACGAAAGGCGCTAGATAGGTATCAAAGGAGGAAAAGGCCTGAGCTCCCGCCCATTCATTTTGCAAGGTTCCAAAAAAATTGACCATCTGTGCCACTGCTGATGCAAGGTTTTTTGGTGGCGCACTTTCTACTTTAGTAGGAACACCGTTGAATCCCTCTTCAAGTAACACACGTAGAGACCACCCGGCACAGTACCCTCCTAAGAGCGATAGATCATGAATATGTACATCACCTTCCCTATGCGCCATCCCAATCTCAGGACTGTACACATTGTTTAACCAATAGTTTGCAGTAACTTTTCCAGAACTATTGAGAATAAGTCCACCAAGGGAAAACCCCTGGTTGGCATTTTCTCTTATTCTCCATTCTGACCTATGAAGATAACTTTCGATGGTCTCTTTTGAATCTACCAGTCCAGAAGTGCTCTTGGTATTATTCATGGGTAATCACGTTAAAATACTATATATTGTGTCTTACAATCTCTATCAACACTATATATTCCCTCACTTAACGAAATCAAGCATAGGAAAAACTCCCGCTTGCTAGCTATTTGATCCTGGTATCTTGTGTTACCGACCTATCTCTGCGCCAGAGCTATGTACCTACACTGTTACCTTACTTCCTTTCCTAGTAAATATTTGCAAAACACTTCTTACTATGTCTTTACGTCATTAACTTACTATGACCGCATGTTCAACTATCTCCGAGAATATGTCGCCTTTCTTCAGCATATTATTTAGCGTTACTGGTTCTACCCTTTCTTTTACATAACAATTTGATATAGCTCATGATTCCAAAGAAGTGGTCATCGCCCTCAGCAGGAACCATATGGTGGAAATGTCCTCCATCGAGGCACTCAACAAACTAACGGAGCGTTACCTCAAAACAGGGAAAGTGCTACATATCAAACACCTCTCCTCAGATTGCCGGTGGCTTATCAAGAATGCGGACTCTGTGGTGGATGTGGATGTAAATGTGATTAAGGATCCAGAGTATGTGGTGAAGGAGTAGGTTTTGTATACACAATAAATAATCACTACTATTGACAACAATAGTTATTTAGTGTTTTATATAAAAAAGAAGGAGGACAAACCTATGTCACTTACAAATCAAGTCACGGAAGTTACCGTGTTCCTAGCTGAGGATAAGAGAAGCAAAGACCTGGGAGATAGAGGAGTATCGATTCTCGCACACGATGGTCAGGAGATGCAACTCCAAATACTCGTACATGATGACGCATTTTGGGAGCGATACACCTTCAAGGAAGTCATAGATTTATTATCTGAAGATGCTAAAGCCACATTAAGGAATACTCTGGAATTCGGCTCCAAGCAAACATGGTACGCCCCACTCTACAGAGCACTTCGAGGCATTCAGCAATTATCAAACAAGGTCGAGGATGAGCGAGCAATCATACAGATTGTCCACTCTTACGTTCGATCCAAACTTCCGGATGATGGCCGTATTACTATGGCTATCATGGAGGAACTGGTAAAATAAAGAAACTTTAGAGGTCAGCAACATGCTGATCTCTTTTCATATATTCTTCATTTTTATACAATAAAAAGCGCCCCCTTATGTAGGGGGCGGTGGGCGAATACTCATTGGTATCCCTCCTTTCTATTTTTTTTGTATTACTGACGCTTAACCCAGTGGCTTTCTCTGCCTCTTTCTTCACCTGGGTTGTCAGTTGGGGCATCCCCCAGGATTCTGTATTCGATACCCTTATCAGAACGAGGGGCACGAAAGGAATCCTGCAAATCTCCGACCTGAGTTCTTTCCTCTTTATTGAGGGAGCTTGTTTCGTACAACTCGCCCAAGGATTCAGCAATGATGTCCAGGAGGACACGGTGCTCAACCTTAAAGATACTCTCTTGGTCGCCGGGTTCAAAGCCTTTCAATTCAGCCTTTGCTAACCGGACCAGCTTGTTGACTGGTTTTTCCAGGGCGACCTTGGGGGCCCCCATCACCATTCGTTGAATCGAATTACTTTTTGCAATTTTTGCAATCGCATCAAGCATCTCCTCAACGGCATTAAACGATCGGTCTAAAGAAAACATAGCGCCACCTCCAAAATTTTTTTCACAAACACTTTGTACGTTAGACATAGCCGTACCTCCATAAATTTGATTGGGACGTACACCGCAAGCAGTGCACACAAGATGATGGCTAACTCATCCTGATTTACTATCATACGAATATTTTTATATTTGTCAATATTTAATATTCAATACGAAAAGCCTCCACCTTGTAGCGGTGACTACTCTCTACCAAAGGGAAGCCTATCACTAGCTCTTGATAATCTCATGTTCGATCTTTTCCTCAAACATGTTTCCCCTTCTTATCATTTCCTGAAGCTCCACAGGCTTCACATTCACATTCCCAGCAAGAATGTCATGAAAGGCTAACTCCTCCAACTCATGGTTATGTGAACCAACCCGCTCCAAAAAAGAAGTATCCTCTACCTTCCCCACAAACAAAAACTCTATGGACTCGATATGGGGAATTTCCGTGACATACCGAAGCTTCAAGTCTACACCCTCTAGATCCAGCTCCTCGCGCAGTTCCCGATGCATACTTTCCACCGCCTGTTCCCCTTCATCAATATGCCCTCCAGGCAAGCACCACCAGTCTGCTACACCCTTGTGTCGCACAAGAAGCACTTCATTGTCTTTATTAAAGAGGATGGCTCGGCTTCGAATATGCATGGTGTCCAAGTGAAATATATATTGTTCTTATCAGGCCCCTCTTTTAGGGCCAAGAGTTACTTTATATAAAGCCAACTATCCGATCTGTGCCAATACCATCACCCCAGCCATCGCAATCATCAAGCCATCCTCCATAATCGTCACCGTACTCATTGGAAGGTTGAATCCTGTCCCAAGGCAGGCACATTTGATCGCGCGTTTTTGTAGTACGGACTGAATAACGCCAATGATACTCACTCCCATGATGAGTACCGTTGCCACATTTGTCCAAAGTGGCTCAAAGCGAAGCAAAAACGACAGTCCAAGTGCTACTTCTACAAAGGGATAGATATACCCCCAGATAGGCCATTCTTTTGTGGGGATATCATAACTCAGATAGCTTGCGGCAAAGCCCGGCACGTCCAGAAGCTTAAAGAACCCAAAGGCAAGGAAGAACAGTCCCATGAAGTTTGGCATCCACACCGTCCATTCGTAGGAATCCTGTATATAGGAAAGATATGCCGTAGCTCCTATGATATAGAGCACCACGAGTATGAGCGGCCAGTAGGTGGAGAGAGTCTTTTTTGAGACACTTCTGTCTTCCAGATTTCCCTGCTCAATCTCCTCCAAAGAGTATTTTTTCAATGGTCTCAAAGCCTTTTGTAAGGCCTTCACTCCTATGTGATGGCTCATACTGACTTGAACCATACCAGTTTTCAATTCTACTTCTGCACTAGAAACACCCTCAACCGCCAAGAGAGCTTTTTTGACCTTTTCCACGCAGCTTGCGCACGTCATGCCTAAAACTCTGTATGTATGCTTCATAGCATGTGTATTTGACGAGTAAAAAGGATGGTATGCCTAGTTGGCCAGTTCCCCTATTACAAAATTTTCTAGCATAGCAAATCCCTTAGGGTCATGATCTCGCACCCCTTCAAATAACTGCGTAGCATCTATACCACAAGCCTCTGCTAAATTTTCATCACCTCCAGGATGTCTTCCGAAATACGACGTAACATCGGCAACTTTTCCGTCTATCACGGTCCAACAATCCTCCTTCGTATCATGCATTGCAAGCTCCTCTAGAGTGTATGTAGTTGTTGAGGACTCTGACACTACTTCCGTGCTACTATTCGGTGTATCAACCTCCGCACTTGGAGTGTCTACTTGCGTAGAACAAGAAGCTAAGACAAGGGTACCCAGTAGAAGTAGTTGTATATATTTCATGATGTTTGATTATGAATGTGTGGATGCTTTCTTTTTAAGAAACAGCACTGTGTATCCTAGCACGTAGAGTATAAGGACCACAAGTGGCAATACATCCACTTCCTTGTAGAGCATAAAGTCGACCATCGCGATATGCATCCCGATAAAAAGAAAGGCAACATGCACCATTCTTTGCAGCCGCTTCCATGCCTTCCCACCCATGGTTTTCATAGCCCACTTCGTGGACGTCAGAAAGAGTGGCAACAGTATGAGCCAGCCGATGAACCCTGTGATCTGCGCTTGATCGGTAGCAAACAAGGTATCCCACATGCCTGGGTACAGGATACTTCCCCCGCGTGAAACCAGCACGACACACACATGTGCCGTTGCCATGAGAAAGGCAAAGATTCCCGTCACTTTCCTTGAAGGGAGCAATCTTGTAAACAATGATACCCTAGGTGCAAAGAGCCTTGTGAGCTTTTGAAGAAGAGAAACAAAGATGGTGTAGGCGAGTAGCCACCACGCTCCCCACCCCATGGAGCTCAGGAACGCGCTGTTTGAGAACGTACCTCCATCAAAAGCCAAAAATATCGACACTCCCCAAAGGAGAACAATACCTATGGTGGCCGCGCGACTAATCAAGATGGGTGAAATCTTCATATCTGTAGTGAGAATGTAACACCATGCTATACCAAATACGCTTCTTTTCCATAGCTAGCACACCACTTCATTCAGAAGCTAGTCACAACAGACTATGTTATAGTTAGGGCACTATCACTTTCTACACTCATGCGTCGTATACTTTCCTTCCTCTGCATACTTTTGTTAGCCCCTCTCTCCTTCGCGCATGAAGGTAGCTTCTCAGATATTCCAGAGGGCCATGATTTTTATGAGCTGGTTCAAGCCATGCATGATAAGGGGTATATACAGGGCTACGAGGATGGCACTATACGCCTTGAAGCAGAAATTAGTCGTGTTGAGTTCCTCAAGATTGGTTTACTTGCCTCAGGAACTCTTTCTCCATGCACCACGCTTTCCACAACCTATACAGACGTAGACTATGAGGCGTGGTATGCACCCTTTGTCCTCACCGCTACAAGTTGTTGGATAATCTCTGGCTACCCAGACCAAAGTTTCCGGCCAGCGGACCCAATCAATTTCGCAGAAGCTGCGAAGATGCTCACCAAAATGTTTGATCTAGAAGTACCTACGAAAACAGAACCAGAATGGTATGCCCCCTATACCACTGCTCTCCTTATCGCAGGAGTGAGCCCTGGCTATACAGCAGACCGTATATTGACAAGGTTTGACCTCCTCTATTTTATCGCAATGCTGGAAATGGACCTCTCCTTGGATCCACATACAAGCAAGGCTTCCTACCATATACCAGACTACTTTGCGTCGTATGATGCTGTAGATGTAAGCTCGGATGCTTCTTGGTGGTACATCCACACAAATGGACTTCCAGATCATGAGACTGGCGACTTCCCAAACAGTGGTAACCCCAATACCATATCTGAGCAAGACGCGGACTATAAGATTACGAGGTACCCTGAAAAAACTGCAACACCTACAGAGGTCCAGGTACCAGGGATTGGTTTCAATGGAGTATTTTTTGAACCTGGCACAGCTGAGACGTGGAACAACGATAGAAGCTCAGGCTGGAACTATGAGGCTCTCCAAGATACGCTCAACCTTGGACTTGATTTCAACAATGCTCATGTACAGCCTACAGGAGCATACCACTACCATGGAACTCCCGTTGGCCTAGTTGCATCTCAGTATGCAAAAGCTGGATCCGATGCAGTGTTTGTAGGTCTTGCTTCTGATGGTTTTCCGATTTATGTATATAGGAACAACTACTATACAAGTAGCTACCAGCTCAAAGACGGTACACGCCCAAGCGGCCCTGGAGGTGTGTATGATGGAACCTTTACGCAAGATTTCGAATATGTAGAGGGACTTGGCGACTTGGATCAGTGCAATGGTGTCGACCTCTACGGAACAGAAGAATACCCGGATGGTACCTATGCGTACATCATCACATCTAGCTTCCCCTATATCCCAAGGTGTCTCTATGGCACGCCTGATGCCTCCTTTCAAAAGGGACCAGGAGCAGGCATGCAGCCAGGTGGTATGGGACCTCCTCCTGGAAGAAGGCCTTAATACCACTACTCCATAGCTCATTGTCAATACCCCTTGTTGACAGCTTGTTCATTGTGTATTTGACAAATACTTAAATTCTTGTAGAATAATCCATTATTTGCAACATACGCATTATGGAAACACTACGATATCTACCTATGATTCGATCTGCAGGAGCAGAACTTGCCTTCAATCAAAAGAAGGAAGAGATGGAGAAGAAACAGAAAGATTAAGAAAGTGCTGAGAGAAAGAGAAAGGAAGATGTGTGGATCAGCGTGCTCAGAGACTTTGAGTGAGTTAAGGATTCAAAAGAAATTCGCCAGCTGTGGATTAAGGGCATTCCAGAGAGAATTAGAGGAAAAGTTTGGATCCGAGTTAACTCTATGACAGGGTCAAAAAACACCCTCACTAAGAAGTTGTTTGAGATTCTTGTGAAGAGAGGAGAGAGAATGAGAAACACTCTTCTTGAGATGGACAGAATTTAAAGAGAAGTAGACGAAGTGCAAGGAAGGATCGAGATGGCGAAATCAGCTGC
>JAUIFW010000095.1 GCA_030430105.1 bacterium
TGGCTATAGAGGGGTTTGGGAATGCCGGCTTCCACATGGCAAGACTCTTGCACGAAGCTGGCTATAAGGTAGTCGCAGTGAGTGATTCTAGGGGTGCGGTGTACTCCGCTGAGGGACTCGATCCATGCAGGGTGCAGGAAGTGAAGTCCAAGGAGGGAAGTGTACAGGCGTATGCGAAGCTGCATGGTGATGCAAAGGCGATTAGCAATGACGAGCTCTTGGCGCTAGATGTGGATGTGCTTGTACCTGCTGCATTAGAAGGGTCTATCCATAAGGAAAATGTGGAGAAGATTCAGGCAAAAGTAGTTGTTGAGCTTGCAAACGGGCCTATAACCAAGGATGCTGATCATGTGCTTGAGAAAAAGGGCATCACGGTGATCCCAGATGTACTCGCAAACGCTGGAGGAGTAACAGTGAGTTACTTTGAATGGGTACAGGGGAATATGGGGTATTTCTGGTCAGAAGAGGAAGTACTCTCGAGGCTAGAGCCCATTATGAATCGCTCCTTCCATGAGGTGCACAGAATTGCCAAAGAGAAGCAAGTTTCCATGAGAACTGCTGCGTTTATCCTAGGAATTCAGAGGATTCTTTCTGCGGAGCAGTTAAGAGGGCGCTTGTAGGTCCATGAAAAATATGACTATCATGAATAAAGCCCGCAATGTAGCGGGCTTTTGTTCTTTTTTCTTTTAGGCCACGTCCACCGTGACAGATCTCCTTTGTTTCTTATAGGTCAAGAAGAACTTTTTTGCGCAAGAGTCACATGCTTGCACGTGTTCAAACAGCTTCATAGCTGCATCTCCCACAAGTGCGGCAATCTCCAGCTGCAATGGATCGAGACAATCGCTCTGCATTGTAGTCTTATACAGCTCACGAGCTATGGTAAAACCAAGTTTATCGCAAGTACCACAGGATCGTCTGTGGTCAGCGCAAACCATGGTGTCTACGATGGAAAGCTTATTGAGATGTAGATTCACCAGAGCCCTCACGGACAGGTGCACCTCATTGCCTTCTTGTGCTACGTTGTAAATCTCGGAATTATATTCCAAACCTACCTCCAATTTTTGTATTTCCTCCCACATGCTGTAGGATGCAAAACCATATAGGAAAAAGAGCAGGTGTCAATAGTAAAAGCCCGGAGCAATGTCCGGGCTTTTGAGTTCTTTTTTATTTTATAGGGATACATTCCCCGGGTAGGAGGCTAGTGATATTTATCAGCATACTCCTCTTGAAGCGCAACCGCCTTGAATGCATCATTCACCTTTGGACTGCAATGGTCACACTTGTTGGCGTGTTTTACCAAGGAGTTTACATCCGCTTCAACATTGCTCTCAACAATTTCCGCTGCCTCTGCGGTAGTGATGCATATATAATCTTTGAGAAGCCGATTCAGGGTTGCAACCTGGTCATTCGTTGCTGTAGTAGTTGGTTGCTGGGTCGTAATGGTTTCCATGAATAAGAAACCCCTTTCTTCTTTGTTTTGTGCGTTTCCGCAAAAGGAAATATAAAAGCAAAGCAGAAAATGTCAACAAAAAATGCACCCTAGGGTTAAGGTGCACACATAGACAGGAGCTTTGAAAAATACACTCTACTCCGCTTTCTTTTCCCCCTCCTCCTTGGGAGGTGTAGAACTAATACCAAGCCGAGCCTCAATCTCCATATCCACAAACTTCTTCTTTCGTCCGTACTTGAGCTGTGAGTATTGCTTGAGGATACTCGCAACCTTTTCAGATTTACCAGATTCATCCCAGATAGTTTCCACGGAGAAGGGCCTTGATGTGGTGTTGTCGATATTGAGTTTTAGATAGGCCTTGTAGTTGGCGATACCGATAATGTCCTGCGTAGAAAGTACGGGAGCGTATTCCTTTGCTAGGTACTCGGCATCCTCCGCACCCACCTTGAAACTCATCATGGTTCCCACGTTACCAAAGACAGCATCACGAATCTGGGTACTGGTGTTACCAAATTTAGACACCACAAGCTGGTTGATATACTGGTGGGCCATGATGAGATTCAGATGGTATTTACGCGCCTCAGAGAGGATCGTCGCAAAGGTATCCGTCGCAAAGTTCTGGAACTCATCCACATAGAGGTAAAAGTCACGACGTTCCTTTTCAGGAATATCCGTACGACTCATGGCCGCCATCGAGATCTTGTTGACTAGGATCAGCCCAAGAAGCTGTGCATTGAGATCTCCAATCTTACCTTTGGAGAGGTTAACAAGAAGCACTTTCTGCGAATCCATCACGTCACGTAGGTTGAAGGCGCTCTTTGCCTGACCGATCACGTTACGCATGGTGGTGTTGGTGATGAACGGTCCAAACTTGGAACTAAAGTATGGAATCATTTCTTGCTTCTCCCGCTCTCCGGTATTGGCGTACTCATGCTCCCAGAAGCTGCGCACCACGGGGTTCTGCACTTTGGATACCTTGTACTTCATAAATTCTTCGTCCGTAAACATACGGGGAACGTCGATAAGCGTAGCTCCTTCTTCCTCATCCGACATGAGGGTGAGACAGGCGTTCTTGGCC
>JAUIFW010000096.1 GCA_030430105.1 bacterium
TGAGGTGGTAGAAGTACCATTCGAACTTGAATACCCAGGAGAGGACATATTCTCCGGTCTTGGATGGCTCTGGCTTGTGCTTCCAGCCCTTGCATTGTTCCTAGGACTCCTTTGGTATGTGCTAAAGGACGACTCAAATACGGTGATCTATCGAGTCTCGCGAGAAGAGTATGAGAAGCTCAAGGCTGTCCAACCAGGAATGAAGACGGAGTGGGTGCCAAAGGCAGCTATGACACGCAAGGAATTGAAGATGCAGTATGTCGCTATAGTCCCTGAAGGTATGCTTCCTGAGGATACAGTCATCCTCGCAGAGGTAGATCATCTAAACGTGAAGCATCCCTTTGAGGAGCATAAGCTTTGGATACAGAAGGGATCGAAGAAATCACAGAGCATACCAAGAGATCTAGAAACCTGGAGGCCAGCATACTTTATGAAGCTTCTCCTACAGCAGTCACAGGAACGCTTCAAGGAGTATCCGACGCACGTGAAGGGATATGGAGAGCTACATCCTGAGCAATCCTAGTATTGACCTTCCGGAGGGAGGCGTATACTGGGGTAAAAGGAGGAAACCCCTATGAAAATATCAGCAGTAATACTACCCATGCTCCTCGTGAGCGTGGGTTGTGTTATAGACAATCCACAAAGCTCAGTAAGCTTCAATCATACCGAAGGTGAAAAAACTGAAAGTATTGAGGTGCTGTATGAGCACAATCGTGAGGGAAGTGTTCGCTTGGAACTTACCCAGCAATCGAATGGATTAAAACTCACCATACATGTACCAGAAGCAAGCAGTGTGGAAGCGCCAAGAATGCAAGGTAGTTTCGATCTACCAAGTAAGCAAAGGGTACGGCTTGTAGAAGTCCAGGGCTTACAAAAACAAAATCCCAAACACGTCTACCATTGGTTTACAAACAGCTCAAACAAGCAGGTGTTTGTAGAGGTCTCCATGAGTGAGTCACCATGGTACTTTGGTCTCGAGACCTGTGATGAGGAGGGAGCATGTTCCTTTCTGACCTCACAAGGGACGATTCGAGATGAGGGAGAGTAGACAGTCATGAGAGAGCAGTCCCAAACTGCTCTTTTTCTTATCTCTACGAGTAGTCTTGAGCAAGGTGCGCAGCGATAGCGTTTTTCAAAGCATCCATCCCTTCGCCTTTTCGCGCACTCACAAAGACTGGATCAAAAACAGCAAACTCTTCTTTCAGCATAGCGAGATGATTTGCGTCCACCGTATCAATTTTATTAAACACAAAAATCGTTGGCTTGTCATAAGCCTCAAGTTCTTCCAACACCTCTTCCACCACCTCCATTTTTTTCTCAATACGCTCGTCACCCGCATCCATCACATGAAGGAGCAGGTCTGCATGGATGGTTTCATCCAGCGTAGCGCGAAAGGAGTTGATGAGCATGTGGGGCAGGTCCTGGATAAACCCAATTGTGTCAGTAAGCAGCACCTCTCGTTCAAGAGTGGGCAGCCACACCTTACCAATTCTAGTATCTAGCGTAGCAAAGAGTTCATCCGCTGCATACGCACCTTTATTTGTAAGTGCATTGAGCAGAGTGCTTTTTCCTGCATTGGTATATCCGATAATACTGATAGTTGGAAAGTTTCGACGTTTACGACTATCTCGCTGCAGCTTGCGCTCCTTCATACATTTATCGAGATCCTTTTTCACCTTTCGCTCTTGCTCTTTGAGATGCCGTCGCATGATTTCCGTATTGGTTTCTCCAAGTCCTCTCGTACCAATTCCACCTCCTTGCCTGGAGAGCTCCATACCCATACCAAAAATCCTCGGCCCCATATGCCTGATACTAGCCAGCTCTATCTCCAGCTTCGCCTCCTTGGTACTCGCATGTTTCTGGAAGATTTTTAGGATCAAATCTACTCTGTCCCAAACCTGAATCTGATCCTTTTGGTACATCTCCTTTAGGTTCCACACCTGTCCTGGCTTGAGTTCGTTGTTGACGATAACAATATTAGCGTCGTGTATCTTTGCATCCTGTCGAAGCTCCTCAGCTTTACCCGGCCCGATATAGGTGCGGTAGTGAGGGGTCATCCTCTTTTGGACGGTCTTAAGAAGCACAATTCCACCATAGGTTTGTACTAAATTCTCCGCTTCCACCATACGATGCACACATTCCTCATGGGGAAGATGCGGTGGGACAATATCAATGAGAAGGGCTTTGAGCATATGAAAAAACACGTAAGATCAGGACTAGTATACGTAAGGATGGCATGCTGTACAAAGAATCCACCATACTTCGAGGAGAGATGGGCAATAACAAGATTGCATTTCAAGAGCGAAAGAAGTTACTTGGAAGAGATCCGGAGCTCTTTAGGCCAAGTCTTGTTAAGGGTGGGATAGAAGATATTGAGCAGGGAGATAGGATAGTCTTTGAAGATGTGGAAGA
>JAUIFW010000021.1 GCA_030430105.1 bacterium
ATGCCAGTAGAGCTGCTTCTCCCTTGTCCCCATCCTTATCACCCGCTTGCCCTTCAGCCTTTGCCTTCGCTGCTCCACCAGTTCCGAGCTTGATAAGCTGGCCAATAACCCAAAATGGAAATGCCACCACTTTGAGCCAAATAGGCATATGCATACTAAGCAGGATATACTTGGTCTGGTTTTTTCCTGCCCAAGCAAATTGTTTTGCTTGGATAGCCTTGTATACAGCTTCTCCTTCCTTAGACCACTTAGGGTTCTCTGGCTCCACAACAGTTTGCATCCAGATCCCCTCTCCTTCCTGGAGCGTAGATATACTCGTCATCAGAGAACTGAGCGTATCGGTAAACTCCTTCCCCTCAGAATAATCCTTGAGAGAACGAAGAGGAAGAATATCTGGTTTAGCGAGACCTAACATTACAGCATTCCCTCCCGTAGGGCTTGTGACAAAAGGTACGCGCTCCACCTCATTGAGCTCAATTTGCTTATAACGTCCCTTGAGATAATGCTCGATGGTATTCATGATAGCCCCCTCTTCTGCCCGTATGAAAAAGCGAATGGCACCTTTATTTGCAACGATTTCAAAACTCATGCGTGGCTGTCCACGCCCCTCTTTCTTGTCTGCACGCTTAAGTTTTCTGTAGAGCGTAGAAAGACTTTGAAAAAGCTCTTCAATATCCTTGAAGTGGTTTTCTCCATGCTTAGAGACCCTAACTTCTAGAATTTTGTAGGATTTCTTCGCTTCGAAGGCTTTCTGTACTTGTTTCTGCTTTGCCCCTAGGTAGACACTCAGAGCTGCGTAGCTTCCAAGGCCTAGAATCACTAGGAGAAGAGCAAGTTCCATGCTCATGTCTGTTTTGCATAATTTCTCCCTTCCAGTATACCAGAGAAAAGACCCTTTGAAAATGGAAAGAAGCGGCAATACCGCCTTGAAAAAGGGGCAAAATACCGTATCCTTGCTATCGATATGATTTGTTCCCTATATGCAGCATAGAACCCTAGAAAATGGACTACCACTTCTTCATATTCCAGGAAGTGGTGGAAGTATGACAATTATGCTGCTAGTTCGTGCAGGATCCCGCTTGGAAAGCCAAAATAACTCGGGTGTTGCACACTTTCTTGAACATATGTTTTTCAAGGGAGCAAAGGACTTCCCCACCCCCAAAAGCGTCTCGCTTGCCGTAGATGGCCTAGGAGGCATGAGCAACGCGTTTACGGGCAAGGAGTATGCAGGATACTATGTAAAAATTGCAAAAACCCACGCAAAAGAGGCCTTTCATGTGCTCTCTGACATGTTGCTCCACAGTACATTCAAGGAAGAAGAGTTGGAGAAAGAGCGTGGTGTTATTATTGATCCGTCAACACAGGTGCTTTGGGACTTCGATAGGCTCATGTATGGGGATCAGCCGCTAGGATGGGACGAGGGAGGAACAGAAGAAAGTGTGAAAGGGCTCAAGAGACAAGATCTCGTAGACTATCTCGAAGCGCACTATAGCCCAACCAATAGTGTACTTGCGGTAGCAGGAGGTAGTACGGAGGAAGTGGAATCTTTGGCTACGGAATTTTTTGGTTCATACACAGGTACAAAGGAGGGGGCCAAGGCTGTGTTTGACGAATCGCTACTCGCGACGGAGCGATTACATGTGAGACACAAGGATACGAAGCAGTGTCATGTAGTACTCGGCGTTCCTGGGCTGTCATATATGGACGAGCGCTTTGCTGCGATGAAGGTACTTGGAACTGCACTGGGTGGAAATAGTTCGAGTCACCTCTTTCAGAGGCTCAGAGAAGAGCTCGGGCTTTGTTACTACGTAGGTGCTGGGGCAAGAAGCTATGCGGAAACTGGGCATCTTCTCTACCGTGCTGGAGTGCAGATGGAAACCTTAGAGCAGGCTATGCAGGAAATCACAGGAATACATCAGGCACTCCCCTCTATCCTCTCACAGGATGATATAGAGCATGCGAAAACGTATCTCTCAGGTACGCACGTATTGCGCATGGAAGATACGGAGGATCAAGCCTACATGGCTGCAAAGAGCTATCTTCTTGAAGGAAAGCTACGCACTTCGAAAGACTATCTTCAAGAGATAGATAGCGTAGATTTCGCACAGGTACAAGCGCTTGCAGAGGAGCTTTCCAAGAAACCGTTGATGGCATCTGGTATTGGTCCAAGAGAGCGACTTTCAGTCCTTGACCCTATGTTCTCATGAAGCTCTGTATAATCGATCAAGGTGAGGTAATGGGAGGAGCAGAGCTCTTTACAATCGATCTTCTTCGATACACCTCCAAGAGCAGGGTCACCTTTCATGTGCTTCACGATAAGGAGGCGCAGCATTCGTATTTGAAGGAGCTGGATGATATTCCCTTTGTAAAACATGCGGGTATAAGCCTTCCTTCGATGAACCCAGGGAGAATTCTCTCCTATGGACGTGCATATATGGCAAGCAAGCAGATTGCATCCTATTGTAAAAAACACACGATCGATTGCATCCAATCCAACACGGTACGTTCTCATGTGATCTCGAGCATCGCGGCGGAAAAAACAGGAATTCCCCTCGTATGGGTACTACACGATTTTACCTTCCCAAAGAAATATTTGAGAAGGTTTGCCCACGTCCCTCAGTTCATTGTTTGTGTTTCGGAGGCGGTAAGGCAGTTTGTTCTGGATGAGGTCCCAGGGATTGACGCAAAGAAGGTGGTGGTTATCCCCAATGGCGTGCAAACGGAGAAGGTGCGTAAAAGCAAGCCACTTGAAATCCATGAGGACGTAGATGGTACCCCCTTCTCTTTCAAGGAGGGAGTGCGGTATATTGGATTGATAGGCAGAATCGATACGTGGAAGGGACAGGATATTTTCTTGAAGGCTATTCGAATCTTGCAAAAGGAATACCCACAACATAAGGATGTTGAGTACCTCATTATAGGAGATACGACGACCACTTCAGAGGAGCGCATTGCCTTTGGAGAGCAAATCAAGGCATATGTGAGGGATAATAATCTCGACATGGTGCACTTTCTAGGAAGGCAGCCTTGCTACGAGGTGCTGCATAGACTCTTTGCATTGGTACATGCATCTACGGAGCCAGAGCCCTTTGGACGTACGATTATTGAGGCGTTTGCTGCAGGTGTGCCTGTCATTGCGTCGAAGCTAGGTGCTCCAGAACATATAATTTCCTATGGACAGACTGGACTCCTCTTTGAACCTAGAAATCCACAGGATTTGGCACAGAAAATTTCCATTCTTCTAGAGGACAACCACTTAGTGGAGACACTCCGTATGCAGGCGAGCAAAGAGGTACGAGCTAAGTACCATATGGAGAAGGTGGTTGAGGCATTTGGAGACCTGTGGTCTCGTATATAAACGGGACGTAAAATGTTCATAAACCCAGCAAAAAAGCGGGTTTTTTGCATGTTTTCGCTTGCAGTAGGAAAATACACTTCCTATACTTCTAGTGCTTTATCTCAATTACCTATCGCCTATGACAAAGCAAGATCTTATTGCAAACATTGCAGACAACGCTGGTCTTACAAAGAAGCAGGCTGCTGAAATGTTAGAGGCATTCATGGACTCTATCACTAAGGCTCTTCAGTCTGGTGACACTGTAACTCTTACAGGCTTCGGAACATTTAAGGTTACTCACCGAGCAGCTCGCCCAGGTGTAAACCCACGAAACCCTAGCGAGAGAATCCAGATTCCTGCTACAAACGTACCGTCTTTCAAGGCTGGTAAGAAGCTACGCGAGGCTGTTAAGTAGTCGCGAAGCATGCGTTTCGTTGCCTCGGCAACAAGCAAACAAAAGCCCCAAGATTTCTTGGGGCTTTTGGTATACCTGACATATAGAAGCTAAAGCTTGGGAATCTCCCTATGCTGCAAAGAAGTCTCCTCCCTGCATGGGTTTCTGCTCCTCTTCCCTCTTGGGTTCATGCATTGGCTTTTTAGGCTTTCGCTCATGCTTTCTCTGCTGCTCCTTATGGGAATCATGCGTCTTCTGTGTTTCATCCATACCCTGATCCTTATGATTTGAGGCCTCTTTCTTCGACGAAGTCAAAGAATTCCCTACCCCAAGCATGGCAGCAAGTTCAGCAACAAGCTTCTTGTGCTCATCTTCCTTTTTCTGGAAACTCATACGAAGCTCCTTCTTTTCTCGCTCGAGAGAAGCAAGGACTTCACGATGTCTCTCATGCTCTTCGTGTATTTCTTCGTTGATATAATCAAGATCCTTATGGAACTGATCTTCTTCTTGCTTTACCTTATCGCGGTATGACCGAAGCATATCCGTTGCGTCAGCACCATCATCCATAGAGATTTTTGGTGAAACGGGAGCAGGCGCAGGTGCAGGCTTTGGCTGCGAAACAGGCATAGGAGCCTTGGCTGGTGTTTCCATATGCTGTGGCTTTTTCTTCTTCTTTCGCTTCTTCTTCTTTTGGTTATTAGATGAAGAGTTATTTGAAGCACTCGATGCTTCAAATGGATCTGCAAAAGGGTCAAAATCAACATTTCCTTCGGATGCAGATGGATCCTCCGCAAAGGAATCAAAGGCTGAGTCCTCTACCTGCATAGGAGTAGCGTCCATAAGTGGCTTTGCAGGCGCTTCTGGTTTCGCCGCAGGAGTTTGCTCCCATGGAGCGAGTGTAGCTTCTTTTGCCGGAGCATCCATGGCAGGCGCTTCTTCAGGTGTTACCGTTGCCTCTGGCGTTGGAACTGGTTCAGGTGTTGGCATTGGCTCAGGAGTAGGTACAGGCGCGGGTGTCTCCGTAGCTGCAGGGGTTTCAGGTAGAGGCGTTGGAGCTGGTGGCTGCATTTGATCATTCAAATCTCCAGCCTCAGCAGCAGGAACAGGTTGAGTTTCCGTATCCGCTTTTGGAACAGGGTTAAAATTCAGCCAAGGTGGTGCAGTGTATCCGCTATCTTGCGTACCTGCTCCCTGCCCTCCGTTGGTGCCTGCACCTGCGTTTCCCGCAGCTTGCTGGCCGTTATTGGAAGATGCGGGGTTCCCTTGGTTCCCTGCTTGCTGTTGATTGTTGTCTTGTGTTGGATCCATTTGCCAAGTAAGAAGGATATATCTATATATTCTACCATGGATATCATATATTTGCAATGATTCTAGGCGCAGCGAAGTATACCGTAGAGCAGCATATTCCCAAAAAAGAAAGCCCTATTCTTTGCGCTGTTTCTGGTGGCGTAGATTCTGTGGTGTTGCTCCATGTGATGCATGCGCTTGGGTATACGAATTGCACCGTGTTTCACCTCAATCATAAGCTTCGAGAGGCAGCCGCAGATGATGCAACATTTGTTGAACATCTAGCGAAAACCTACGGATATGGCTTCCTAGGCAGAGCAGAAGATATAGAGGGTCTTGCAGCGTCGCAGGGGTATTCTATTGAGCAGGCAGGAAGAGTTGCAAGGTACAGAGTAATGGAAGACTGGGCCACTTCTACGCCAGGCGGAATAGTGCTTACAGCACATCATCAAGATGATCAGCTAGAAACGATTTTGATGCATAAGAAACGAGGTGCAGGCCTCTTTGGCATGGCAGGAATGCAAACCTTCTGCCCTAAGCGCAGACTCCTTCGCCCACTCTTGGGTCTAGCTAAGGAAGAAATTCTACGTTATGCCACAAATCACGCGCTATCCTGGCGAGAGGATGAGAGCAATATGGAAAAGAAGTTTGAAAGAAATAGGGTGAGAATTAATGTACTTCCCTCAATGTCCAAGGGGGAAAAAAAGCGGCTTCTCCGAGAGGCGAAAGAAGCAAGAGAGAAGCTGGAGGAACTGTCACATACATGTGAACATATTTTGGGCATGGACTGGATAGAGCGTAGAAACTGGTCAAGGAAACACTGGAGCGCCCTATCGAATGAGTTGCTTGCACACGCGCTGATCCTCTTGATCCGTCATATTGATCCTGCCTTTCATTACACGAAGGCTCACATTCTTACACTCCAGAACGCATTCCAGTCAGTTGAGAGTGGCAGTATTATGCAAATAACGGGAAGAAAGCACCTACTGATAAATAAAACAACCATTGTTCTAGAGGATCAAGAAGGGGCTGGAACTCCGTCAAACCAAGGGGTATCAAACCGTACACCTGATCAGGAGTACCAATACCAGGAGCTCAAGCTTCCTGATCTTAGCTCCCTCCCTCCCCTAGAGAAAAGGAACCTTATGCCAGGAGACCGCATTATCTACTTCAAAGATAGAATAAAGCTCCATCAAAAGCCCAAAAAGTTCATCAGCACCCTCGATATCCATCCCGTAGAGAGACCATATATTGAAGTACTGGCTGCTGTGAATACAAAGGAGGTATATGCCTTGTTGTACCCGGTATACGCAAGTAAGCTATCCATAGATTTTTCACCATACCTCAGTGCCAACCTTGAAATGTAACGGGTACTTCCTATTTGCTCCCTATTCAGGACAAGGTGTTGTAACCAAGCAATACCTCGAACAGTTTGCCACCCTAAGCAAGGAGCCTATCGACATTCTGCTTCCTTGGGAGCCAGATGAGCAGGTCGCAGTATGGCTGAAGGAAAGAGGTTACAAGAGCGTATATCCGAAGAAGCGTAGGCGCTCACTTCGCCTGCATCTGTTATGGTGGGAACGGGTTTGGATACCAAAGCACATCAAGGGACACAGGTACCTTTCTTTCTACGCGCATCCTATGCGAAAAGTTGATGCAGTAGTATGGATGATCTTGCATGATACCTTTCAACTAGAGGATCCTCTCTATAAAAAAAAGATCACAAGGAAAGTGTATAATCTACTCCTTCGAGGTACGTTAAACCGTGAGGATATTCAGTTGCTGACTGTTTCGAAATGGTCAGCAACTCAAATCAACTCGCTTTTAAAAAGGCAGGTAGGAGTACAGTACAATGGCAACGACCACTTACCAGTAGTACCTAGGCTTTCTTCAGGAAAGGATCTCCATACATGGAGAGGTAGTAATAAACCCTTCGTCTTCTATCAAGGTGGATATGATCAAAGAAAGAATATCCCAGAGCTCATCAAGGCTATGCGCATAGTTCGAGAAACGACAGAGCTAGAGCTTGTGCTAGGAGGTGGAGCACTGCATAGTTCAGCCCTCTACTTGGATCCAAAGCTTCTTGAGCAGCCTTGGATTCATACACCAGGGTTTCTCACAGATGAGGAGCTAGCAATGTACTACAGCACATGTGCAGTCTTTGTTCATCCTTCCAGAGCAGAGGGATGGAACTTGGCTATAGGAGAGGCATTGCAACATGGTAGTCCAGTGGTGGCTTCCGATATCCCTGTCCACAAGGAGCTGTGGGCTGCATACGTCACCCTCTATCCCCTAGGTAATCCTCAGGCATGCGCCAAGCATATTGTGCAGGCATTGCAGCAGCCACACGAAGTACAGGTTCCATATACTTGGCTGGAACAAGCGAAGAAACTTCTTGTCATGCTACAAGGCTAGGAGCTATACTAAAGGCCAGTAGTACTCCCCTTGCATGATGCACAAGAGCTCCCTAGCAGCGGTATTCGAAGGACAGATGGAGGATGAGATCATTCGACACGTCTTTACGAAGCATTGGCTTACGGACATTCCGGAGATGCTTATGTTCCTCTTGCTCTTTGTGGTGCCATTTGTCCTACTACTTACTTCCCTCTTTAGCTTGAGTGGCATGTCTCTCGCGCTACTTTGGATTTTTTCCAGCTACTACTTTGTGCTGTTTCTCACCGCATTATTCATCCATTGGCTCAATGATTTCTTTGACATCTTTATCCTCACGGACAAACGCTTGATCGATATTACGCAGGAGCGTTTTTTGGTAAGGAAAACCTCTGTAGCAGAGCTCAACCAAATCCAGCACGCATCGTACACCCAAAAAGGTTTGGTGGATACCATCCTCAACATTGGTGTGGTAGATGTTCAAACAGCAGGAAACAAGCCGGATTTGACCCTCGAAGATATTGTAAGCCCTTCAAAGGTAACGGACACCATCCTTACGTATTCCAGACAATACAAGAAACAAGTAAGTGTAGAAGTAGAGAAACAACTGGCGGAGGAAGCGGCTATGGGACCTACGGAATCGCCTTAGGCGCCGAAGGCGCCAAATTGGCAAATGTCAGATGACAAATAGCAAATCTCAGATTTAAGAGCAGTAGCTACAGTGAAGCGATCGGAGTCATATATCGCAGTCTCCAATTTGGTCTTTGCTATTTGAAATTTGACATTTTGCCGCGTCAGACGCGGCCAGTGTGGTATACTAAAAAGAACAACAAATAACCATATCCACATGCGACTTACCTTTCTAGGAGCGGCACAAACCGTTACGGGTTCTAAGCATTTGCTTTCCACGGATCAAGGAAAGAATATTCTTCTTGATTGTGGACTATTTCAGGGGCAGCTAGAACATATTCATGAGCTCAATAGAGAGCTTGGACTCGAGCCATCACAGATCCATGCGGTAGTGCTGAGCCACGCGCATATTGACCATTCTGGGCTAATTCCCCTCTTGGTGAAGGGTGGATTTGAAGGAGAAATATATACAACGATTGCAACCAAACATTTGGTAGAGCTTCTCCTCAAGGACAGTGCAGAGATCCAGATGCAGGATGCAAAGGAAGCAACAGAGCGAGCAAGAAAGAAGGATCCAAACGCAGAGGAAATCCTTCCCATCTACAATCTAGATGATGTGGAGGCCGCCCTGCGGCAGATTCGAGGAATCAACTATGAGGAGCAGGTCGTGCTCTTTGATGATATCGAAGTGGTTCAGCATGATGCTGGACATATTTTGGGGTCCGCAGTGACGGAGCTGTATGTGCGAAGTGAGGATAAGCGCATTGTGTTTACCGGAGATCTGGGTAGAAAGGGACTCCCAATTCTCAAGGATCCAGTGCAGGTAAAACACGCTGATATCCTTATCTCAGAAAGTACCTATGGAGATCGTACACACGAAGACGCTTCTGGAATGGAGCAAGGTGTAGTAGATGCTGTGCAGCGAGTTGCAGAAACTGGTGGTAAATTACTCATCCCTGCCTTCTCGATTGGAAGGACGCAAGAGATTGTGTATGTATTACATAAACTCTGGGAAGAAAAGCGTATACCTGAAATGCCACTTTACGTGGATTCTCCATTGGCGACGGATGCAACGGAGGTATTTAGTAGGCACTCAGAAATCTATGACCGAGAAACCTTCGATGAGTTTCTCCTGAAGTCACAAAACCCTTTCCATTTTAAAAACATTACCTACACACGTACGGTAGAAGAATCAAAGGCGCTCAATCACACAGCTGGTCCTCTTATCATCGTATCGGCTTCTGGTATGGCGGAGGCTGGGAGAATTGTCCATCATCTCAAGCAGACCATCGATGATCCAAAGAATATGATTTTGACCATTGGATACATGGCGGAAGGTACGCTTGGTCGCAAGATTATCGATGGTGAACCAAAGGTTATGATCCACGGCGTGATGTACGATGTAAAGGCGGAGGTGAAGCAGCTTCACTCCTTCTCTGCACATGCGGACAAGGATGGACTTCTCGAATACGCTACAGGAATTGAGGGCCTCAAGCATATCTATCTCGTACATGGAGAGCCGGATCAGATGAAAGCCTTTGCAGCACGATTACAGGAACGAATCCCGGGTACTGAGGTGGTGATTCCTGAGCGGTTTGACTCCTTTGAAGTATAAAACTTTGTAAAAGTTTTATACCCAAATAGCAGATTTCAAATTACAGATAACAAATATCAAATAAGCAGCAAGCTATGTTGTGCGGATATTTGTAATTTGAAATCTGACAATTGAAATTTGTCATCTTAGTTTGTGGCGGAGGCCACAAACTCCTTAATTTTTTTAACTGCCCGATGCAGCAAAATCCGCACGTTCCCCTCGCTAGTTCCCATAACTTCGGCAATTTCCTTGTGCGAAAATTCATTGAAGTATCGAAGGGTCACCACTTCTCTATACGTGTCCGATAATGAGCTCATAGCTTCCGCGATACTATCCAAGGCAAGTTCTTTTTCTGCAACTTCTTTCGGAGAATTGGAGTCCTCCGGAACAAAGAGTGCGGTATCAAGCGGTAGCGTTTCCTTATTCTTCCTATACACATCGACCATCAAGTTGTGCGCGATAGAAAAAAGCCAGCTCTTGAACTTCTTCCCTTCGTTGCCGGAGAAGCTTTTGCGCTTCTTCCATGCTCGAAAAAATACCTCAGAAACAATATCCTCCACCCAATCGGCTGGAGCCTTGCTTGCGATGTATCGCATCACATCCCGCACATAGAGATGGTATAGCTCCGCAAAGGCTTCCCTGTCACCCGCTTGAGCACTAGAAACCAGTTGGAGCACCTCGTCATGTCCATGTGCAAGACCCTCAATGTACGCACTTTGATCCACAAGTATAGAGATACGAGTATATGGAAACCTTAGGCCAAAGAGATCGGAAGAAAAGATTTCCCCATTGCGGTGAGAATAAAGCATGGGGTAACCCCTTTTGCATACAAAAGGTATACGCTTTGCATGCGTGTTTCGCTGTACATAGGATCGCTTCCCTGTATACTTGCCCCGTTTACACGGTTATACCCTCTGCATGAGCAAGAAGGACGACAAGAAGTACTTCGAAGAACATCACAACGATAATATCGAGCCGAGAAGTATCATCCACGAGATGGAGGAATCGTATCTAGATTACGCCATGAGTGTGATCGTCTCTCGTGCCCTCCCCGATATACGTGATGGCCTCAAGCCCGTACAGAGACGTATCCTTTTTGCGATGAAGCAGATGGGAATCCGTGCAGATTCTCGCTTCAAGAAGTCCGCGCGTATCGTCGGAGATGTGGTTGGTAAGTATCATCCACATGGAGATACAGCCGTATATGGAACGATGGTGCGTATGGCACAGACCTTCGCCCTTCGTTATCCCTTAGTTAAGGGGCAAGGTAACTTTGGTTCTGTGGATGGAGATCCGCCAGCGGCGATGAGGTATACGGAAGCTCGTATGACCAAGGAGGCAGAAGAGATTCTCATTGATATGGAAAAGGAAACGGTTCCCTTCCGTCCCAACTATGATGGTTCGGAAACAGAGCCGGTTATTATGCCAAGCAAGTTCCCAAACTTGCTGGTGAATGGAAACATGGGTATTGCCGTAGGTATGGCAACCAATCTTCCACCCAACAACCTGACAGAGGTTTGTGATGCCATAGAGATTCTCTTAAAGAATCCAGAGGCCACCATTGATGATCTTATGGAGGTTATCCAGGGGCCAGACTTCCCTACGCAGGCGATCATTTATGATCGTGAGCAGATTAAGCATGCCTATGCAACGGGTCGTGGAAGTATCACGATGCGAGCTCGCGCGAGTATCGAGGAGATGAAAGGAAGCAAGCATCGAATTGTAGTCTCTGAGATCCCCTACCAGGTGAATAAGGCAAGTATGGTGGAAAAGATCGCAGGACTTGTACGGGATAAGAAGATCGTAGGAGTGACGGATATCCGAGATGAGTCGAATAAGGAAGGTATCCGCGTTGTCGTAGAAATCAAGCGTGATGGACACCCAAAGAAGGTGCTCAACCAGCTCTACAAGTACACACAGATGCAGACCAACTTCTCTGTGAATATGATTGCTCTTGTGGATGGAATCCAGCCAAAAGTGCTCAATATCAAAGCACTACTTGAGTATTTCATCGAGCATAGAAAGATTGTTATTCGAAAGCGAACGGAGTTTGATCTCCGCAAGGCTGAGGAGCGCATACATATTTTGCATGGTTTGAAGATTGCACTCGATAATATCGATGAGGTGATCGCAACCATTCGAGCTTCCAAGACACAGGAGGAGGCGAAGACAAACTTAATCGCCAAGTTCAAACTTTCTGATCGTCAGGCAGATGCAATCCTAGCAATGCAGCTTCGAAGGCTGGCAGCACTGGAACGGCAGAAGATTGAAGATGAGATTGCAGAGCTCGAGAAGCTGATTGCAAAACTCAAGGCTATCCTCGCGGATGAGCAAGAAATCATCAATATCATCAGCGAAGAGACAGCATACATCAAAGAGAAATATGGTGATGATCGTCGTACAGAGGTGATTCCCCACGCTCTTGGGAAGTTCTCTATCACGGATACAATTCCAAATGATGAGATGATTGTGACGATCACTCGCCAGAACTATATCAAGCGTATGCCAAGTTCTACCTTCCGCACACAAGGTCGTGGAGGTAAGGGTGTTCGTGGTATTACTACGAAGGAGGATGATGAGATTCTACAGATGATGGTGACAAAAAATCACAACCAACTCCTCTTTTTCACCAGTTTTGGTCGCGTGTTCAAATTACACGTATACGAAATCGAAGAGGCTTCGAGA
>JAUIFW010000022.1 GCA_030430105.1 bacterium
TTACTCAGTGAGCATCTTAATAGTGATATCCACCCCAGACTGTAGGCTAAGGTTCTGAAGCGCATCCACGGTCTTGGCATTCACATCAGTGATGTCCATGAGCCGCACATGAGTCTTCATTTCAAACTGCTCTCTCGCATCCTTATTAATAAAGGTGGAGCGGTTTACAGTGATGAGCTTTCTCTTTGTTGGCAGAGGGATGGGACCAACCACAATAGATCCCGTTCGTTCTGCTGTCTCAACAATCTGAGAGACAGCCTCTTGTACAATATTCTTATCAAAAGCTTTCACCTTGATCCTGATTTTCTGAGCAGTCTTTGTAGCCACAGCCTGAGGTAATTATCGAGTAAAATTATTCAATGATCTTTGTCACAACTCCAGCACCTACAGTTCGTCCACCCTCACGGATCGCAAAGCGAGTTCCCTGATCGATAGCGATTGGCACTAGGAGATGCACATTCATCTTCGTGTTGTCACCTGGCATAACCATTTCAACACCTTCCTGAAGAACAATTTCTCCAGTTACGTCAGTAGTTCGGATGAAGAACTGTGGCTTGTACCCCTTAAAGAATGGAGTGTGTCGTCCACCCTCTTCCTTTGTAAGTACGTACACCTCAGCTTCAAACTTTGTATGTGGAGTGATAGTTCCCTTCTTTGCAAGAACCTGACCTCGCTCTACATCAGTTCGCTCAAGACCTCGGAGAAGAAGACCTACATTGTCTCCAGCCTCACCTCGATCAAGCTCCTTTTTAAACATCTCAACACCAGTAACAACAACGTTCTGTGTGTCTCGAATTCCAACAAGCTCAACCTCGTCTCCTGAGTTGATAACACCCTGCTCTACACGTCCTGTAGCAACAGTACCTCGTCCCTTGATCGAGAATACATCCTCGATAGGCATAAGGAATGGCTTATCAAGATCTCGCTCTGGAGTAGGAATATACTCGTCAACCGCCTTAAGAAGCTCAAGGATAGGCTTAGCAGCATCTCCTGATGGATCCTCAGTAGCCTTAAGAGCAGAACCCTTAATCACTGGAGTATCATCTCCTGGGAATTCGTATGAGCTAAGAAGCTCTCGAACCTCCATCTCTACGAGCTCAAGAAGCTCTGGATCGTCAACCATGTCTACCTTATTAAGGAACACAACGATCTTTGGAACCTCAACCTGCTTAGCAAGGAGGATATGCTCACGAGTCTGTGGCATTGGTCCGTCCGCTGCAGATACAACGAGAATCGCTCCGTCCATCTGCGCAGCACCCGTAATCATGTTCTTTACGTAGTCCGCGTGACCTGGACAGTCAACGTGAGCGTAGTGACGCTCTGGAGTCTCGTACTCACAATGAGAAGACGCGATGGTAATTCCTCGCTCTCTCTCTTCTGGTGCGTTATCAATCGCACCGTAGTCCTTAACGTTTGCGGCATAACCATCAGCAGCGTGCGCAGCAGCTACCATAGTTAGTGCAGCAGTTAGAGTTGTCTTACCATGGTCAACGTGTCCAATGGTTCCCACGTTGACGTGGGGTTTGTTTCTAACGAATTTTCCCTCAGCCATAAGAGTAAAGTAGTTATAAAATATTGATTATAGTGGTTTTCACCTATCTATAGGTCAATTAGCGGTCGCAACATTATCAAAGGAAATTCCCTTTGACAAGAGTTTTTTAGTATTTTGACGAAATGAATTTTCGGGCAATTTTTCCACGTGAAAAATGGCTCAAAATCAGGGGTAATTTTTTCCTATATATAAGGTGTCAAAAAATTGTGGACAACTTGTCGACAAAAAATGCAGCACTTCTAACGCAACAACAAGTTTTCTACACACTGTCTACATAGAGTGCACACAATTCGTGTTCAAATATTGACATCTTATGCACATTTTCCTAGTTTCAGGCTGTAGATAGAGCTTCTTATTCCCCAGGTTTCCTATGACGGACAAGGCGGACAATACTGTCCAGGCAAACTATAGACATGACCCTGTCCTCATAGAGGAAGTTCTACAGATCTTTCACAACGAGACGAATACCACCTATGTAGACTGCACCCTTGGATTTGGAGGTCATGCAAAGCGCATACTGAGCACACTTCCCCAGATACATACCTTTGTTGGCATCGACATGGATGCTACGCATCTAGCAAAAGCAAAGAAGTACATTGGGGACCAAGCGGATAAAACCCTACACTTTATACACGCTCCCTTTGGAGAACTACGCACTATACTAGAGGAAAGGAACCTATTTGGTGCTATAACAAGTATATTTCTAGATCTAGGAGTATGTTCTCATCATCTAGACAATCCAGAGCGAGGCTTTGCCTTCGGACAAGAAGGACCGCTTGATATGCGGATGGATCAAAGTAAAGGACAAACAGCTGCAGACATACTTGCCACCTATACAGAGGAAGAGCTCGCCTCCATTTTGTTTACGTACGGAGAAATCAAAAGCAGTCGCAAACTTGCCAAAGCTCTCTGCGAGCAACGAAAAAAGACTCCAATCCTTACAACAAGAGAACTATCTAGCATTGTTGAGGAAACACTACATTCAAAGGACCCACGCAGAAAAGCCCAGGTTTTCCAAGCGCTTCGTATAGAAGTCAACAACGAACTGGAGCAAGTAAGACAAGCACTCGTAGATGGCATAAGCGCCCTAGCGCCTGGTGGTAGAATGGTAGTACTTTCCTACCATTCACTCGAAGACAGGATAACAAAACAAGTATTCAAGGATGAAAGCACTCCTTACAAATACCTATCCGACGCACCAGATGCACTCCCTGTCGCAACACAAAGAATTCGTCTCCTCACAAAGAAGCCAATACTTGCTTCAAAAGAAGAAATATTGTATAATATAAGGTCAAGAAGTGTAAAACTTCGAGCCTGTGAAAAACTCCTTACATAAATCAGCCCATGGCTACCCTACTACTCACTCACGGATCACGAACTAGCAGAGGCGTTAAGAAACGTACTCTTGCTGAACGTGTAACCATTGGAGCAAATACGCTTGTGGTAATTATTATTGCTCTCATTGCCCTTGTTTCCGTAAGCTACCTCTTCCACTCCAACAAAAGTGCAGCCAAGGGATACATTCTCAAAGAACTCAAAGAGGAAGAAGCAGCTCTCAACCAACAGGCAAACTATTGGGCACTCAAGGTTTCAAGAGAGCAATCATACAAAGCACTAAAGACCTCAAAAGAACTGACGCAAATGGCTCCCGCTACTACCCTTGTATACGTAGACTCCGATACAGAAGTAGCACTGAAGTAATAATGCAGCCCATTCACATCAACGAGTCTTTCACGTGCCAACACTGTGGCCACAACGTGCCAAAGGCTATTTCTGGATGCCGCAACCATTGTACTGAATGCCTCTACTCCCTACACGTAGACGCATCAACCCCTGGTGATAGAGCAAGTAGCTGTCACGCTCTCATGAAACCTGTTGGTGTAGATCACACGAACAAAGGACTAATGATCGTCTACAGCTGCACGGGATGCACACACACATTTCGAGTAAAACAAGCTCCTGACGATAATGTAGAGAGCATCGCCTCACTCATCTACACGCACAACCAAAATTTATTACGAGGGAAAGACGAGAAAAACACCTAAGAACAAGTCAAGATGATTGACTTCCAAACAAGAAAGGGTATGTAATACACATACCTAATTTTAACTGTTTGACCCTATGAACAGACAACTATCTCTCGGGTCTGCCCTACTTGGAGCAATGCTCCTAGTCAGCTGTGGGCAGTCTGTAGATGTATCCACCATCGACCACGACAAGCTTATGCTGGATGCTCGTGTAAACCTTGCAACAGAAGCACAGGAAGAGTACACCCAGTATCTTGAAAATGGAGGAATCGCCATCTCAGGTGATTTCAACCTAGATGTAAAGGCTCCAGATACAGAAGTAAAACTCTCTGGAAATCTTGGTCAGAAACTCGACCTCTCAGATGACATAATGAAAATCGCGATCGCTCTCGGCATGGAAGCTTCCGCGAACCTAGAGGGGCTTGGTGCCTTCGAAGGTTCTATGAACCTAGAGTACAAAGTGCTTGGAGACGGACTCTACTTCCTCCTTGAGAACCTAAAGGCATCAAGTGAAGACGAGCAAATGCAAGCAATGGTATCGCAAGGTCTCATGGCAGCCAGCATGCTCACAGACAACTGGTTCTCTATGACAAAAGAAGACCTCATCGCCTTTGGAATGTCAGAAGAAGAGGTGGAGCTACAATTCCAAAGCATGACAATGACTGACCCAACAGAGTTCTACGATCTTCTCAAAGAGTACCCAATTTTTGAGCGTATTGACGTAGCTGGCTCTGAAGGAACTATGGTGATTTACAATGTGAAACCAAACGTAGAAGGTATCAAAAACATGATCCAAGGATACCTTGCTCAGATCAACCCTAGCTTCACTATGGGAGAAGCTGAGATGCAAGAGCTAGACACCATGCTTGCTATGCTTGCCACAGACGACATTAGTCACAAGCTCTACATCGACAGTGAAACCTCTACCTACAAAAAGCTCATTTCAGAAGGAAGCTTTGAGCCAGAAGCTGGAGTTAGCATTGAAGTAAAGATGCAAGGAAACTCACCAAAGAAAAGCGAGTCAGAGTTCAACCTCGTGGTTACAGCCAAGGATGGAAACGACCAAGCTGGAAGCCTAGAAGTATATGCAAAGGGTGACAAGAAGAATGCGTCTGGAGATATGAGAGTTAGCATCCCCCAGGAAGATGTTGAGGTTAAGGGAGACTTCAAGCTCACTATGACCGACCAAGACTTTACCGTTATGGCACCAGAGGAAAGCATGAGCCTTATTCAACTCCTTCAAGGATTTGGTATTATCCCAACAGAAGATGTCATGATGATGGAAGATGGGAGCATGGAAGGTATGAAGGGAGAATCAATGGAAATGATGGATGCCATGGAGTCGGCAGACATGATGGAAGGAAGCGAAACAGCTGCTATGGATAGCATGGAGGAAGCAGTAGAGTAAAAAGGACTCAAAAGAAAAGCCCTCGAGATCGAGGGCTTTTTATCTATCTGGATTTATAGCAGAAAGCACGTTACACTCAGGGCGATAAAGCTGCGCTATGAAAGAGACTATCAAGACCCTATTACAGAACGTACCCCACAAGGCTGGCATCTACCTGATGAAGGACAAAGATGGAGTCATTATATATGTGGGTAAAGCAAAGAATCTGCAAAAGCGAGTAAGCAGCTATTTTGTGAAGGCAAAGCACGCAACCAAGGTGCAGAGAATGGTCGAACAAGTCGAGAGCTTTGAATACCTTGAAGTAAAAAATGAGCTAGAGGCACTTGTTTTAGAAACAAATTACATCAAGGAGCATCGGCCGAAGTACAATATCCTTATGAGAGATGACAAGAACCATCTCTACATAAAGGTGACCACAAACGAGCCCTACCCCAGAGTCTATACAACGAGAAAAATTGTAAAAGATGGAGCAACATACTTCGGACCGAAGACCAGCGCAGGAGATGTCAAAAAGACATTGAAGTTACTGCGAAAACTATTCCCCTACCGCACCTGTACCCTTGGCATTGAAGACAACGAACAAGGAGGAGTAACCATCACGAATAAAACGATCTCATACCCATGCATCTACTACCATATAAAAAGATGTATGGGGCCATGTATAAAGTCATGCAATCCTGAGTACGCTCAGATGACTGCAGATATACTTTCCTTTCTCAAAGGTGACTATGGACAAGTAGTAGACAACCTGCAGACACAAATGATAGAGCATGCAGAAAAGCGACAATTCGAGAAGGCTGCGCACATAAGAGACATTGTGAAGTCCCTGAGACACATGACTGACAAGCAAGCCATCACACAAGCAGACCCTAGCAGTAATCAAGACGTGGTCGGCTATGCACTCAAGTTTGGCAAGTGCTATATCGCTGTGTTACAAGTTCGTGAAGGAAAGCTAGTACGTCACGAGTACTTCACCTACTCACTCCCCCTCTCAGAAGAAGAGGATGCTAAAAAGCTTCCAGAAGGTATCATGTTCCAATTTGTGCGAGACTACATGGAGCGGTTCACCGAGTACCCCAAAGAGTTACTCCTGCCAAAAAGCAAGGACACCCTACACATCAGTGAGTGGCTAAAAGAAGAATATCCCAAAGCACCAAAAGTGCTTACTCCAGAGCGCGGTAAAAAGAAAGAGCTTCTGGTATTAGCAAATACCAATGCACTAGCCCACGCCACACAAGAGCAAAGCACATGGTATACAAAACAAGCTCGTACCAAGGGAGCACTACAGAGCTTAGCAAAAGCTCTTGGTCTATCCATTCCCCCAGAGCGCATAGAGTGCTATGATATTTCCCATCTATCTGGGACACAAACAGTAGGGTCTATGGTGGTGTTTGGAGGTGGAAAACCAGCAAAGTCAGAATACCGAAGATTTAAGATCAAAACACTTCCCGATGGCACGATTGATGATTTTCGATCGCTACAGGAAGTACTCTCTAGAAGACTCAAATATATTAAGGAACTAGAGGACAAAGAGGATTCTCTACACAAAGTCCCAGATCTCATCATTATTGATGGTGGAAAGGGACAGCTCTCTCACGTCATGGAAATAGCAGAAAGTATGGATGTGGAGCTTCCTATTGTTTCTCTCGCCAAGCGCGAAGAAGAGATCTATCTACCTGGAGAATCAAGACCACTTATGCTACCTAGAGAGTCCGAAGAACTCTATCTCGTGCAAAACATTCGTGATGAAGCTCACAGATTTGCCATCAGTTACAACAGAAATCTTCGAGCAAAAACCATGACAACATCTATTCTCGATAAGATTTCAGGAATTGGCCCAAAGAAAAAGAAGCAACTCATGAAACACTTTGGGAACACGAAGGCCATCGAAGCCGCATCCTTAGAAGAGGTAGCTGCAGTAGTTGGAGAAAAGGCCGCCTTGTCAGTAAAAGAAGTATTATGATGTTCATTCCCTTTGGCTTACTGTGTCTACTCACCCTCTACAGTGCATTCTTCAGAGAACATTGGATACTGTATATATTGAGCATTCTTATCGTAGGTGGCCAACTCCTTCGACTACCACTGAATATATCGTCTATAGGAGTCCTCTATGCAGACATCCTCATTCCTCTATTTGTAGGCATTTGGTTTACTAGACATATCCTCTTTCAAAAAGCACTTCCAAAAACAAGAATAGGAGGCTCTATCTATGTACTTTTAGGAGTACTCACACTATCTCTCGTCACAGTAGCGTTCACCATTCCGTTCAAAGAACTCGCAATCGCAGGATCCTACCTCATACGTCATAGTTTCTACCTCCTTCTCTTCTTCCCCCTCGTTTCCATAGTAAAAGAGCACAAGGAACTTGTATTACGATTAAGTCTCATTTCAGCCATACTCCTTAGCATACTAGGGATATTGCAATACATCTATATCCCAGACTTCACCTTCATGGCTATAGAGTCAGGATGGGACCCACATATAGGACGACTTCTATCCACTTGGTATGATCCAAACTTTATAGCGGGATACTTTGCCTTCATCATCACCATGTTTACCTCCATATGGTATCTAGAAGAAAAGAAAGGGTGGAGAACATTCATTCCCGCTGCCCTACTTTTTGTAACGGTATGTTTTGTCCTGACATACTCTAGGAGCGGAATTGTAGCACTCGCAGCAGGTATAGGACTACTTGGAATCATGAAGTTTAGAACCCTGCTCATCATCAGCCTCTGTCTCTTCATCGTAGGCCTTCAAACAAGCGAGCGCTTTGCGGAACGATTTTATGACATGGTAAATGGAGCACTCGCAATCACAACAAATTCTCTCGACTACGATATAGACCTAACCTCGCAAGAAAGGCTTTCCTCCTGGGCACAAACAGGATCACTTATGCAAGGAAGAACACTAACTGGAATCGGGTTCAACACTATCAAGTACTGGAAAGTAGAAAAGGGTCTCGAAGCAAATGCAAACAGACACTCCAACAGTGGTTCCGACTCCTCAATTCTCAATCACTACATCACTGCTGGTGTACTCGGAGTACTTGCGTTTCTCTATTGGCTCTACATGCTCACATCCACAGCCCTTCTTAGCTACATCCGCTCTGATAAAAAAAGTATACAGAGTATTGGACTCGGTATGTTTGCAGCGATTATTGCTCTATTTTTCCACTCCTTCTTTGTAAACAGTCTTCTCTACCCTCTTTTTCTGATGACCCTTCTACCATTTATCGCAATGCTAGAAAACACATGGCAACTTACACCTTCTTCAAAAGTAGGTGAACAAAAAGTCCAAGCATAAGATATCCAAGCACCACCTCAACCATAACAAACAAACGAGGCAACAACTCCACAGGAACCAAATCTCCAAATCCAAGAGTAGTAAAGGTCACCGTACTAAAATAGAGGTAATCTAAACCAAAGTTATTGGCACCAGAAACAATTGGTGCAGCCGACATTACATCTGAGAATGCGTATAGGACAGCGAAGACAAGAAGCACAATACCCATAGACACACCCCAGCGAAGGAAACTTAGTCCATAGTTACTAGTCTTTTCAAACAGCGAAAGAGAAACATATATCCCCATATTCCCCTCGATCTTGGCACGCTGCGTCTTCAAGTGCATCCTATCCACATATGCGCGATCCAGAGCCTCACCAAATCCTTTGTCTGCATAGCTTTTTTCAAGTGAAGAAAACATCTTTTCTTGAATTTTTATATATGCCTTCATCTGAGATTTCAGCATATTCTTCATCCTCTGCTCCGTAGCTTCCTCTAGCTGCTTGTCCATCTGCTGCTTCGCACTCTTCATATTATCCACCATCTTGCAGTAATACTGCAAAGCCATAGGCGTTTCAGATGAAAGATTCTTTCGAAGAAGTAGTTTTAGCAAGTAATAATAATACAACGCACGTTTTTCATAACTCTCCTCAGAAAGATCTGCAATTCCCTGCCTAAAAAATGCAGAAGCCTTATCAACAATCTGATCAATATCAGCAAAGGCTTCAGCAACCTTCACTGCCTCAGAAAACTCCATAGCAGGAACACTAGGCATTGTCTGGGCCTGCTGCGTCGGTTCTACCTGTGGACTAGCTCCCTCTGGCATTGGATTACTATAGAATACTATCTATTAATTATACCACAAAGAGCTCCCAATATCAAAAAGCAGAAAAATCCTCTTGCGACAGTCCCAAAGGCGTGATAGATTGCCCACGTTTTCAATCTGGGTCAGTAGCTCAGCTGGTAGAGCAACGGCCTCTTAAGCCGCTGGTCGTGGGTTCGAATCCCACCTGACCCACCAGATAATTAGAAACCACCACATTAGGTCTTTCGCAGTGCACCAAGAAAGCACTGTCAGGAGGGATTCGAAGGTCGAAGCCTCTTCAGAGCGAGAGCTCTGACAGGTAGTTCAGTACATTCATCTAGAAGTCAATCATCGGAGGTAGTCGGGGGTAGCCGCAGTGGAGCGAAAACGCCGAGCCACAGCGAGGCGGAGGCGCCCACGTGAGGTGACCGAAATCCCACCTCACGAGCGAAGCGAGTGAAGGCGTATTCTCTCACTACCCAGCAAGCACCACCCCAACCCAATACGCGATCAACGCAGCACTACCCCCAATAAAGAGAGATTCAAGCTGCGATCGGACAAAGCTCACTCCAGCAACTTTCCAACGGACTAATCCAAGAATAATAAGTGCCAATACAGTAAAAGCACTCGCCCAAGCAAAAGTCACTCCAAGCGTTGTTTGCAAAAACAGGTATGGAAGAAGAGGAATAAGCCCGAACACAATAAATGACAGAAAGGTCACAGACGCCTGCACAAAGGAACCATCACCGGAAATTTTCCCAAGCCCTTCTTGATAATACATAATCATATCCTTATGAAGCCGAGGGTTCCCTATCAATATACCCATGAGACGATCACGCTCCTTCCCATCTGGAACAACCCGCTGTAATTCCCTCTGCAATCCCAGATCACAATTACTACATCCATCCTTTACATCCTTCAAAAGCATCCGCTCCCTTCTCTTATCCACATCAAGCTGACTTCTAGAACTTAGAAACTCTCCCACTCCCATAGAAAACGCGTCAGCAAAAAGGTTCGCAAATCCAAACAGCAATACCACAAAGAATCCTGCTTCAGCCACATTGATACCCCCTGCACCTGTAAATCCAGCCACAACCGCAAAGGTGGTTACAATTCCATCATTCCCCCCATATACAATCTCCTTCATGTAGGTATCTAGCTTCATAGATGAGTTTACTTGTAGAAAACAAAAGACAGCGATACTGTACTAGTATCTTAGCATAACCATCATGAAACCTCGAATCTTTCACATTCCCCTTCTTGCAGTACTAGTCCTTCTAAGCCTGGTACTATTCCTCAATAAAAACACTGAAGGGGGAACTATAAAAACCCTTACTCCTCATGTAGAATGGGAGAAATAACCAACGCCTATGCCAACTATCCTCAGTGTCCTTGCCCTACTCCTTGCAGCAGGTTTACTATGGAAGCTTTTTGAGCTATCCAAGCAAAACAACGATCTAAAAGACGTGCTTCAACGAGTACATAGCGATATCGATCAAAAGCTCTATCAACATAGCGATCAATTCGAAAGAAAAATCCAAGCAACGACCACCAATCTCTTCTCCATCACAAAGAATCTTTCTGATCTACAGACATCTCATAGGCATATCAAGGAGCTACGTGACGAGCTCACTTCTCTCAACACTATCCTTCACACACCAAAACTACGAGGAAACCTGGGTGAGCTCCTACTCGAAGATCTACTTAGGAATTACTTCCCCTCAGATAGGTACCAAATGCAGTATGAATTCCCAAATGGCAATAAGGTTGATGCCTGTATTTTTCTCGAAGATCACTTCAAACTTTGTATTGACGCAAAGTTTCCACTCGAGAACTACAGAAAGTTCATTGAAACCCAGGAAGACAAGCATATAAAAGAGTTTGGTAGAGATGTGAAAAAGCACATCAAAGATATTTCCAGCAAATACATTCTTCCAAAGGAACGAACGCTCAATTTTGCGCTGATGTATATTCCATCTGAGACCATATACTACGAAATTCTTACCCAAAAGGAACTCTCCCCTCTCTTCGAGCAATCCTTTGAACTCGGAGTCATACCTATTTCACCATCTACCTTCTTTAGTTATGTACAGATTCTTCTACTTGGGTTCAAAGGACTACAAGTAGAAGAACACGCAGAGCGAATTCTCATCGCAGTACAAGACCTAGGAAAGAATCTAGAACAATTCAGTGGTACCTATGAAAAGGCAGAAAAACATCTTTCCAATGCCAGCAACGCATTTACAGATGCCAAGTACCAACTCGGAAAAATGCGAATGATCACTGAGTCCCTCGCTGAAATGGAAATAGAGCCACAGGGTACATCCATACCCGTATCACATCCCAAACCCTCCTCTAAAAAGAAGACAGAAGAGGTAGACTTCACAGTGCGAGAAATAGGAGTCGAACGATCATAAAAGAGAGCCAAGCAAATACTGCTTGGCTCTTTTCATTTCTTTTTTCTTTTGGAAGCCTAGGAGGCTTCTTTTTGGCCCTGCACCAAGGGAAGCGCTAACTCCACAAGATTCAAGACCAGTTGATCCATATCCCACATGTCTATACGTAGACGATATGGATACATGGAACCGAAATAGAATCCATAACGATACCCTGTTTCCTTCAATCGAAGGTAGAACCCTCTTGCCTTCATACCCTCGGAGACATAATTTCTCTTGGGATCTATACCCATTGTATTGTGTTTTAAATCATGTCGGTGAAGGTGTAGAACTCGATCCTTATCGGTAAGCGAAAGTTCACCGAGATACACCACTTCGCTAGATGAGATGTACCTCCCAATTTTTGGAGCGGGGTCCCATTGCAAGGACTGCAACAATTTCGTGTTACTACCCTTAAATAAAAGTCTCTCCCGCACTTTGTCGAGAACATCGTCCAGAGACAAAGCTGGATATTTTTTATTATACTCAGGCAGAAACACCTTCTGAATATGTATGTCCTTGGCCATATATGGCCTCCTTTCAAAGAATTTCTAGGTTGGACTTTATTCTTTTACACGAAAATCCTTTCCATGCAACTGTAAATATGAATTTCCCTTCCATACATTTCTCTCAAGTGTCACCACCGCATCCACACGCTTACCCCGAAGCTGCTCCTCCACACGGCCAGTGCGGAAACTAACGCCCCGAACAGAGCCAAGGCGAAAACTCAAATGATCCTTTTCTGCTC
>JAUIFW010000023.1 GCA_030430105.1 bacterium
GGACATAGTACAAAGGAGGTATTGCCACTTTTGAAGGACAGCGCGAAAGGTGATGCGTTTGAACCAGTGGTGGATTGTGGAAATGTTCGCTTTTTCCCTGGATACGAGACACCTAGGTACATGAGTGTGATCGCTATAGATCTGGAGGATGCATCGAGAGAAATTAATCGAGAGCTATTTCTGGGAAGCTCGGAAAATGTCTACATGAGTAAGGATAATTTGTATGTGGCTACAGGAGCGGTAGAAAAAGGAAAGCGGTATTGGAGTTATGACAACACGCAGCTCTACAAGTTTGCGTTGGAAGGAACGGATATTGAGTTTGTAGATACGGCAAAGGTGCCAGGTAGAGTACTCAATCAATACTCCATGGATGAGCACAACGGATACTTCCGTATTGCCACCACCACAGATATGGACTGGGAAACTGATGAAGAAGGAGCAAACCACCTCTATATCCTCTCACCAGGGATGGATATCGTTGGTAGCCTCAAGGACTTGGCTCCAGGAGAGCGTATATATTCTGCAAGGTTCATGGGGGATCGAGTGTACATCGTGACTTTCAAGTCTGTGGATCCACTCTTTGTGATCAGTGCAAAGGATCCAACCAACCCACAGGTGCTCGGATATCTGAAGATTCCTGGATTCTCCGACTACCTCCACCCATACGATGAAAATCATTTGATAGGGTTCGGTAAGGATGTGGATGTAGAGTACGACGAGGATGGAAACATGATAGAGCTTGATCGTCTTCCTTGGAATGCTGTTCGTGGAATGAAGCTTAGTCTATTTGATGTGACAGACGTTACTGACCCTATCGAAAAGCACCAGGTGGTGATCGGAGATAGAGGAACAGATAGTGAGCTTCTACGAAATCCAAAGGCCCTTCTCTTCTCGAGAGACAAGGATCTCCTTGCCTTCCCGATTAGTATCAAGGAGGTAATGGGTGAGAAAATTGTAAAAGAGTGTGAGGTGATTGATGATACAGAAATTTGTGAGGAAATCAGTACGTACGAAGAAATCAAGGAAGTGTTCCAAGGCGCGATTGTCTATACCGTAGACCCAGATACTGGCTTTGAGGAGCGGGGTCGAATCACGCATCTACCTATCGATTACTTTGATGAGCGACCGACCGGTGGAGATGATGAGGGAGACTACGACTATAGCCTTAGATGGGAGCGTGCAATCAACCGTATTATCTATATCGGTAGCAGGCTCTACACCATCTCTCAGGCAGCCGTAAAAGCCTCAGATATTATGGATACGGAGACGGAGGGAATGATTGAACTTAAGTAAGCCTACGGCTTCAAATGTCAAAGTGCAAATGACAAATAACAGATGACAAATGGGCATTCTCAAAAGAAGAGGGTGCCCATTTGTTGACAAGTGATCAGTGAATAGTGATAAGTGAAGTGTAACAAGTACCCATGTCTCAGCTCCAAACTCCCATCAAGGACATCATCCGCACCTCGGGCTATTACCTGAAGGTTTTGGCGAAGGCAGGCTTAGTTACTGTGGGAGACATGCTGGAGTATGTGCCTCGGGCGTACGAGGATCGAAGCACCTTTACGACCCTCGCTCAGGTGAATCTCAAAGAGGTAAATACGCTGAAGGGAACACTTCATGATATCCAAAAAGTACGCACCAAGCGTGGGCACAAGTTGGTAAAGGCGAGATTTATGGATGAGGCAGGGGGTGAGGCGGAAATCGTATGGTTCAACCAGATGCACCTAGCAGCGCTACTTAAGGAAAATACGCCGATGATTCTTTCAGGAAGGCTCAAGTTTGAGTATGGCAAGCTCACGATGCTCTCACCCAAGCATGAGTACCCCACTTCCAAAGGGAACCTCGTACACTTTGGGAAGATTGTGCCTATCTACCCAGAGATGGACAAGATTTCCACGGACTGGTTCCGTAAAAATATGGACAAGTGTAAGCCGTACTTGAAGCACATCAAGGATCCACTTCCTCAGGATATACGGGAAGAGCATGGGTTTATGGGGAAGGCTGAGGCTATGTTTCAGGTACATTTCCCACAAAGCATGCCAGAGCTCGAGGCGGCAAGGAGGCGTCTTGCCTTTGAGGAGTTGTTCTTGCACCAAATGCGAGGAGTCTACAAGAAGCTTTCACTTCAGTACGCAGCAAAGGATAAGGGCTGCAGTGTAGCGCTCAATGCAGATCGGATAAAGGAGCTGCTGGAAACCCTGCCATTTTCCATGACCGATCATCAGAAAATCGCAACCTTCCAAATTCTCCAGGACATGGAAAAAACCGTGCCCATGCAGCGCTTACTTGAGGGAGATGTGGGAAGTGGAAAAACTGTCGTAGCAGCTACCGTCGCCTTCCATACCATCAAGGAAGGAGGAGGACAAGTGGCCATCATGGCTCCGACGGAGGTGTTGGCAAATCAGCATTTTTTGTCGCTCACGGAACTTCTTTCCCCCTTCGGCATTGTGGTGCAGCAGCTCACGGGAAGTATGACCAAAAAGCAAAAGGAGGAGGTATATATGGCGCTAGGAGCAGGCATGATCGACATGATTGTCGGAACCCATGCGCTCATACAAGAGGGGGTGCAGTTCCACAAGCTAGCGCTGGCTGTGGTGGATGAGCAGCACCGTTTTGGTGTGGAGCAGAGGAAAAAGTTGTCCTCGCACGGCTACCCCCATGTGCTTCACATGACCGCGACGCCTATTCCAAGAACATTGGCTCTGACACTTTACGGAGATCAGGACTTGTCCATCATCTCACAGATGCCAGCGGGTAGAAAAGAGATTGTGACGAGGGTGGTGCCACCGCACAAGAAACAAGAAATGTATGTGTTTTGCGAAAGTGAAATAGCAAAGGGGAGGCAGGTCTATGTGATTTGTCCTTTGATTGAAGCTTCCGAAAACATGGAAGATGTAAAGGCTGTACTCGATACCTATGAGTTTCTGCAGGAGCACATTTTCAAAAATCGTAAAGTAGCGCATCTCCATGGGAAAATGCATGCAAAGGAAAAGGATGCAATTATGAACTCCTTCAAAGACAAGGAGATTGATGTGCTTGTGTCCACATCAGTGATCGAGGTAGGAATCAACGTGCCAAATGCGACGGTGATGATGATCGAAGGATCAGAGTGCTTTGGGCTTTCACAGTTGCACCAGTTCCGTGGACGCGTAGGTCGTGGGCAGCATCAGTCCTACTGTTTCCTCTGTACAGACAAGTCTCATATGACCCAGATTGATCGCCTACGTGCGATGGAGGAACATAGTGATGGGTTTGCCCTCTCGAAAATAGATATGGAGCTCCGTGGTCCAGGAGAGGTATATGGAGTGAAGCAAAGCGGACTTCCGGATCTCAAGATGGCCGACCTGACGGATCTGGGGCTCGTCGTACAAGCCAGAGAAGCTGCGGAAGCGCTCCTGGAAAAGGACTTTGCCCTGGCGAACTATGAATCGCTCAGGCAGTACCTGCTTGACAGGGTTTCCGCATAGCGTTAAAAACCAGCCACTAATCATCTCGTATGCGAACCCTCGTTCTTCTAGAAAACATCAGGAGTATGTACAATGTAGGCTCTATCTTCCGCACCTGTGACGGTGCTGGTATCGATGAGCTATATTTGACGGGGTATACGGCACATCCACCGAGGGTGCAGATCACAAAAACAAGCCTCGGGAGCGAAGAAACAGTTCCGTGGCAGCACTGGGGGGATCCTTTAGCCTGTGTACAAGCCTTGAAAGAGCAAGGTATAAAGATTGTCGCAGTGGAAACCGGTGAGGGTGCTGTAGATATAGGAAGCTTTAAAAGAGGAAATGAGGACATATGCCTGATTTTCGGGAATGAGGTTGGAGGTGTATCCGAGGCGCTCTTAGAGGAAGCAGATGAAAAGCTTGTTCTTCCAATGCGAGGGATGAAAGTATCCCTCAACGTGTCAGTCTGTGTGGGTGCCTCCCTCTATCATCCGAATATAATTGCGAAGGGGTAAGAGAAGCGTATACTCTGGGGGAATTACCCTTTCGAATTCGTATGAACGTACAGAAAAATATAGCAGCCTTTGTCTTGGCCCTCCTTGTGGTTTTGGGGCTTGGATACATTGGCCTTAGTTTGATGAATCCTGGAGGAGGATCCGTTTTTGTCTCCGAAGAAAACGCGTTGGATGAGTTTGAGGCGGAAGCATTGCTGACTGCCGTAGCTGGAACCATAACAGTAACCCATGAGGATGGGAGTGAAGAAGAAATAGATGCAGACGGCACGCTCGTGGAAGGAGATACGGTAGTGGCGGAAGCAGACGAAGAGGCTTCTATAGCTTGGCCAGATGGAGCGAGGTCGCATATCGTCGGTCCTGCCACTATCGTGGTAAGTAGCGTTGGGTTTGGAACGGAAACAGGTGTGGACTTCATGATCGAGCAAGGAGAAGTATGGACAAAGGTCTTTGATATGCTTACTGAGAACACGCCAGTTACGGTGCGGACACAAAGTACTGTAGCAGGAATTCGTGGTACAGAGGTCTATCATTTTGTGATGGAGGATCAGGAACTTGTAATCCCGTATGAGCATGGGATAGAGCTAGAGGCAGAAGGAGAGGATCTCCTTGTGTTCGAAGGTGAACAGTATCAGTACAAAGGAGAGGAAGGGACGCTTGGAAGTAGCTCCCTTGAGACAGATTTTGTAATCAGAATGAGAGAGCGAGACGCGCAGTTTGAAGAGGTGAGAAGAATGAGGGAAACGCAGCGAGCAAAGGACCTAGCACAAAACAAGTCTGTGGAATTTGTAGTGCGGCAGGTAGAAGGTAAAGTTGCTGGTGAAGCATCAGGAGAGCAGCTTCTCGGTACAGTAGCAGCAGCGATGCGAGCAGAGCTAGATACTGCTTTGGCAAATGGGGATAGTTCAAAGGTTGCACAAATTCTGGAACAGCTAGATCGAACAAAGCATGCGGTACGGCAAAGTTTTGAGAATAAGGACATGGCTGAGGAGTATATTCGAAGACTCCACCAGTATCTCTATCTTGCAGTGCAAGGCTTGGACACTGACGATGCACTCGTAGTGCGTGAGCATATCCTGGAAAATGAAATGAAAAAAGCCTTTGAAAAGAAGGAAAAATTGTACGTAGAACGACTTGTAGAAAAGAGACTGCTTCTTGCACTCGACCTACAAAAAGCTGGGAAAACAGAGCAAGCAACTGCAGTACTTGATCGGCTGAATCGAGAAGATGCACTTTCAACACCCGTCTATGCAAACACAGAAGAAGGTGCCTTTGGAAAGAGGGTAATAGATCGAATCCTTAGAGAGGATGAGGTGGAAAGTGGGTCATCGGTTCGTGCAAAACTCTTTGGAGATGCACCAGTAGATGAAGATGTAGAGGAGGAGGATACAGATACAGAGGAGGAAACCACAGAAGAGGAGGAGGTAGATGAAGAAGCAACTCCATACGAGGAAGTGGTGCGTGGACTTCGAAGTGGAAACAACGCATTAGTACGGGCAAACTGGGATGCGATCACGAGAAATCAGCAAGTATATCTATTCGACAACTTCCCAGTGACGCTCAAGCTATATCCCAATGATCCGTATGTGATCAAGGCAAGAGAGGCAGAAGAGGCAGCAGCAGAAAAAGAGAAGGAGGAGGCAGCCAAGCAAGCCGAGCTCGATGCAGCTGCGAAGGCAGAAGCTGAGGCAAAAGCAAAGGCGGAAGCAGAGGAAGCTGCAAGGCTCAAAGCTCTCGAAGATGCGAAGTCCGCTGAGGAGGTGCGAACTGCAGATCCTGCAAGTTCGGTGACAGATGACCGGCCAGTCTTCCGAGGAGTAACCACCCCAGAAGAGTGAAATCCTTCCTCATCAAGTCGATAGAGTTGTATCAGCGCACCCTGTCCCCAGATCATTCAGTGTTTGGGGCGGGTGCGTGTCGCTTTCATCCAAGCTGCTCCGAATACACCAAGGAGGCAATATCGCGCCATGGAAGCATAAGAGGGCTCTGGCTTGGTACCAAACGCGTTTGCAAATGCCATCCTTGGAGCAAAGGAGGCATCGATCATGTTCCTAAGAAGTAATGGATATTACCCTAAACAAACAGTCCGAAGCAGCCCTTCATGCCCTTGAGTATGGGAGGGGTGTGTTGGTCATCTTAGGGCCAGCCGGCACAGGTAAATCTACCCTCCTTGATTATTTCCGCCTCCATACACAAAGAAAGTCCGTCGTGGTAGCGCCCACAGGTATCGCTGCGGTCAATGTGATGGGAGAAACCATACATAGTTTCTTCAAATTCAAGCCTGACGTGACGGTCAAGGAAGCCAAGGAGCTTGGGCGAAGAGCAGGAGCAAAGCGCGTCCAGTTCTTCCAGAGTCTGGATCTGCTCATTATTGATGAGATCTCCATGGTACGAGCAGATCTACTTGATTGTATTGACACATACCTGAGGCAGCTCTTGGAGCCAGCGCTTCCCTTTGGAGGAATGCACGTTGCTTGTATAGGTGATGTCTACCAACTTCCTCCCATCGTCACGAGAGGAGAATCAGAGTTTTGGGAGTCCTACAAGACCCCTTACTTTTTCAGTAGCAAGGTCATGGAAGAGGTACTTGGAGGAGCATACCCCTTTGCTCTTGAGGAGCTCACCCAGGTGTATCGACAGGAGGATGGAGAGTTTCGAGAGCTGCTACATAGGGTACGAAGAAGAAGAAACAGCACGGAGGATTTCCATAGGCTGAAAGGGCGAGTAGCCGAACCAGAGTCGGAGCATGTGCTGCATATTACTGCGACCAATAAGCAGGCAGATGCGAGAAACAAGCATTGTTTGGAGATGCTTCCTGGAGAGGAGGTGGTGTTCTATGCGGATACATCAGGAGATCTCGACGTGAGACGTTTCCCAAGTCCAGATGAGCTCATCCTCAAGAAAGGTGCACGCGTCATGCTGACCAACAATCACATGGAGGGCAAGTGGGTCAACGGTTCTCTTGGCAAAATTTTGTCGATTGATCAGGAGTTTGAGCTCGTAGAGGTGGAGCTAGAAAATGGGAGAAAGGTAAAGGTGGAGCCTCATACGTGGGAAATCCACCGTACTGTACTGGATGACGACGATGGCAAGATCAAGCGAGAAGTAGTGGGGTCCTATTCCCAGCTACCCATTCGTCTAGCCTGGGCAGTGACGGTGCACAAAAGCCAGGGAAAAACCTTTGAGAGAGCTCACGTGGATCTAGGAAGGGGAGCCTTCGCACATGGGCAGGCATACGTAGCACTGAGTCGGGTCACCAGTCTAGAGGGGCTTACTTTGGCGAGGCCACTAAGAGATCAGGAGATATTGATGGATGAGCGACTAGATAGCTGGGTAAACCGAATGCGCATGGTGCATGCGAGAAGTGTTTTGAGTGAGGAAGAAAAGGAAAAGAGGATTCGAAAAGCCGTGGAAAAGGGAAAGCCAATGACCTTTGACTATCTCTGTTCACCCTATGACCTCATCTCCTTTAAGGTACAACCACTGAGTATCAAGAAGCAAAAGAACTCCTCAGGCACCTTTGTGGCCCTGAGAGCAAAGGATACACGAAGCGGGAAGTCTGAGACCTTCAATCTTTCGCGTATATTGCTTGATCGATAAAGTTCTGCTTGCTACACTCTGTTCGTCTTGGGCCCATAGCTCAGTGGTTAGAGCAGTCGACTCATAATCGATTGGTCGCTGGTTCAAATCCAGCTGGGCCCACCATCCAATGACAAATCAACAATTTTACATGAGGCGTATGGCTCTTTGTAGCTATAGGAGCTGATTTGCTCGTCTTTGACAGTGAGTTCTAAGAAGATATTTTCAGCAATGACTAGTTTTTGCTCTAAAGTAGCGTTATCCCAGTATTGATAAGCTTTTGCGGTGTGTTCTAACCAGCGCTCAAGATCATGTGTCCATGCATATTGTGATTTTAGAATCATCCGTTCTTTCTCTTGGGCGGTCTTTATTTCTTCTTCAAACTGCTGCATTTCATCTGCGTGTTGTTTTGAGAGTGCCGTCAGCGTAGCTTGTGGCAGCCCTTCTCTTATTGCTTTACTGAGTACGATAGCATGTTCGTGCTGAGACTTCTTCATTTTTGACTCAAGATGCCCCTTCACCGCACTGAGACTTTTCAAGTCTGTCTTACGCATCTGCTTCTTCATTTGATTTTGCTTTTCAAGGTAACCAAGCATAAAAGTAAACTCCTTACGGCTGAGTTTGAAACCCTCTTCCAGTATCTGCTTTATCTTTGGAAACAGTTTTGCACCAGAAATCTTCTGTAGCGTTTGACCATGCAATGATCCTCGGCCGTTACAGTTCTCGTTCTGACAGTAGTAATATACATACTTCTTCCTCTTCTTTTCCTTGCCTTGCGCTGTTAAAAATTCGTTACAATACCCACAACGAATAAGGTCGCGAAAAGGAAGTTCTGGGTGACTTCGTTTTTTCTTTACGGTCTTTTCATCATTTATGCGCTGACATTTGTAGAAGTCTTCTTCGCCGACTGCTGGTACGAATCTCACAATTTCTCCACTACCATCTACTGCATACTTATCGTCCTCACGTAGATCTAATGGTCCAAAGGCAGAAGTAGCTAGACCGATGTAAAATGTATCACGAAGATATGTTGAAAGTTTCTGTTTAGTCATTGTTCCTCGACTTCCCGCTTTTGAAAGATATCCAGTACTGTTGATCTGCTTTGCTATCTCCTTCAAGGTGATTCCCTTGGTTCGAAGCCGAAAGGCCATCTGTATTGCTTCAAATTCGCTCATCAACCCGTCCTTTTTTACTTCGTAGGGAACCAGAAAGTTCACCGATTCAGTAGCAACATTTGGGCGGTGAACAAGTAGACGGTCATATCCAAATTTTGGAGTGAACTGCCATTCACCTTCTTTGTGGTACCCTGAGAGCATCCCTCTTCGTACATTCTTTCGAAGTCTGAGTGAGTAACCCATAGCTCTTGCAAACTCCATCATGAGGTACTCAACTCCTGTCTCGTCCTGATTGAAGTGGTAGGTAACAAACTGGAAATCAATGATTGCTTTCTTTACAAACATTTGTATGAGTATACCACCTTCTATGGCGTTTCTGCTCAGTCGGTCAGGGTGCCACGAGAGAATCCCTATATTTTCTGATGATGATGAGACATATTCCAACATATTCTTAAACTCTGGCCTTTTGTCAGGGTCCTTTGCAGGCAACTCCTCCTCAAATGTCTTCACTATTTTGAGCCCTCGTTCCTTAGCTATGTACGAACATGCCTCTCGTTGCTGTTCTATCGAAATACTATCAATGCGAGACTGTGGCTCATCTGCTACAACTTTTCCTTTCTTGTTTTTTCGTTTACGGGATCTACGGAGGTAGAGGACATATACGTCCGCTTTCTCATTACTATAGTCTTCAAGCATATCCATCCATTCGAACGACTTCTTCTTTTTCTTTGACATAGTATTAGCGAGTTAGAGTGGTTCTAATAATAGGCTAAAGTTGCAGTGTGGTTAAGAGAAATGTGTGCATGTTTAGAACCTGTTAAGAATATGGATGTAGTTAGTCCAAAAATCTTGCGAGGTTTCGTTGTATGACCTTTTCAGAACCATCAGGTGTATTTGTGTGTTTGATCGAACAGGAACATCCTGAGGTCAAATAAAACACGTTTACTCCTTGTCTTCGCTTGGATCAATTTGCTTTCGTAGATAGAACTCGAAGATCTTGCTGTTCACGTAGTCTTTCAAGTCTTTGTTTGACTCGATCTTCTGGTACAGGTCGAGGTTGCTACGGAACATCGAAAGCAGTTCGTTCCCAAATACTTCATCAAACTTTAACTTAATGGCATCCTTTGACTTATTATTCTTTACTGCACCCTTCAACGCTTCGTCAGCCATAAGCCTACGAGTAAGGTTGTTCAAAATGATTCGGTCTTCGTCGGAGAAATCAGTTCCGAAGCGATCGTTTACATCCTTGAGAATCTTCGAAAGTATCTCTTTTTCATCTTCGAGCTTACCACGATCTCTCCCAGCAATCGGATCAAGTGTGCCTTCCTCTTTCTCTAGCTTAATTTCTGTCGTTCCCACCATCGGTATCTTGATAGATTCCAAATCCACAGACTCAAGCACCTCGATCGGAAGTCGCTCTTGTGTTAGTGGTAGCTTTTTACGGAAGAGACGTAGGAAGACATACAGTTTCTCAAGTGATGTGTCCGAGAAAGAAATAATCTGTGAAATGAAGGCGTATTTCTTCGTATACTCACTGATTTTCTTACGGGCCTCTTGCTGTTCTTCCTCATCCATCTCCGTATATCGCTCTACAATGGTATCTAGGAAACTGTTTAACTCTGCTGGCTGTACGTTCCTGAAATACATATCCACGAACTCGTTTACTTCCTGTTCCGAGAAGATCTTGTAGTTCATGATGTCTCGTTGGAGATCATGAAGGATGTTTGGGTCTGTAGCTTCTGATAGAATAGTAGTCGTATAGTATGGCTGAAATGCTTCTGCGATTGCCTCAGTTTCGTTTACAAAGTCCAGCACGAAGACTTCTTCCTTGTTCGCTGCTGTTCTGTTCAAACGACTCAAGGTCTGTACAGCACTAACACCACCGAGCTTCTTATCTACGTACATGGACGCAAGGAGCGGTTGATCAAATCCAGTTTGGAACTTCTCGGCTACGATGAGAAACTTGTAGTCATCCTTCTTGAATTCTTCTGCAATAGGATCACCTTGATCTTTCTTCACGAGTCGTTTGAGATTGTTCATGGACTGCTCCGTGTATTCTGTACCACCGTCGTTTACTGTTCCCGAAAAGGCTACTAGTGACTTGATTGGTAGGTTTTGCTCTCGCAAGTACTTATCCATGGCCAGCTTAAAACGTACAGCATGGAGGCGAGACTTGGTAACGATCATAGCTTTTGCCTTACCATCAATCTCACGAGCGATGTTGTCCCAGAAGTGTTGTACGATAATCTCTGTTTTCTTCGCGATGGCATGTTCGTTCTTTTCCACAAAGCTGATAAGAAGTCGTTGTGCTTTGTTTTTCTTGAATTCTGGATCATCCTGAGCTTTCTTGAGTAGACTAAAATACATCTTGTACGTGGTGTAGTTCTTGAGTACGTCCTTGATGAATCCTTCTTCGATTGCTTGCTTCATGGAGTAGACGCTGAACGGTCTGAATCCGCCATCAAACTGCTTCTCACCAAACAGCTCAAGAGTCTTCTGCTTCGGTGTAGCAGTGAATGCGAAGAAGCTCACGTTCTTTGCACGTCCACGGCTCTTCATTTGTTTAACAATCCAATCCTCGGATGTTTCTACCTCAAAGGCCTCTTCTTCCTGCTCAGCGGCATCCAGATCGTTTGTAGTGAGTATTTGCTTCATACTCTTCACATTCTCACCAGTCTGGGAAGAATGGGCTTCATCAATGATGACCGCAAAGTTCTTTCCAGCAAGCTCCTTCATATCCTCCACGATGACTGGAAACTTCTGCAACGTAGTGATTATGATCTTTTCTCCTTGTTCAAGAGCCTCCTTGAGCTGTGAACTATGCTGATCAATCTTTTTCACCACACCTCGTACCTGCTCGAATTGAGACACGGTATTCTGTAGCTGTTTATCAAGAACACGTCGGTCAGTGATGATGATCACAGAGGAGAATACTTTTTCGTCATTGTCGTTATGGAGCTCTGCAAGATGATGAGCCGTCCATGCGATGGAGTTACTCTTTCCACTACCCGCACTATGTTGGATGAGGTAGTTGCGTCCAGTGCCATTCTCCTTGGCGTCTGCGATAAGCCTGCGTACAGTGTCGAACTGATGGTATCGAGGGAATATGAGCGTCTCTACAACGTTCTTACCTCCTTTTTCGTCTTCCTTCTCTTCCTTTTGCAGGTGCATGAAGCGGTTCACTATTTCCAGTACTGTATCTTTCTTGAAGATGTCTTCCCATAGGTACTCGGTCTTGTATTTGTTCTTTGCTACTGGATTGCCTGCGGACATACCATCGCCCTTGTTAAAGGGAAGGAAGTAGGTCTTATGACCATTAAGCCTCGTGGTCATGAATACCTCCTCGGTATCTACGGCGAAGTGCACGAGACATCGTTTGAAAGAAAGCAGTGGTTCCTTTGGGTCACGATCTGATCGGTATTGCCTAAGAGCATTGGTGAC
>JAUIFW010000024.1 GCA_030430105.1 bacterium
GATCTTTGGACGGTAGGATACTCCAAGTATATGGCTACGGCTGTTTGGGCAGGAAATAATGATGGGTCTGCACTTTCCAATAGTGCTACCGGTCTCACGGAGGCATCACCTATTTGGTATGAGTTCATGCGTCAGGCACATCAGGAGAAGGAGCCGTTGCCATTTGAGCGCCCTGATGGACTCTCCGAGATTTCTGTAAGCTTACTTTCTGGAAAGCGTGCTACGGCAGAAACTCCTGAGGGTTATGCCCGATCTGGTTTGTTCTCGAGCTGGTCTGTTCCTACTGAATTTGATGGTGGGCATAAGAAGATTCGTATAGATTCACGAAATGGCTTGCTTGCCAATGAGGATTGTCCAGATGCTGTAGTGCGAGAGCTTGTTGCGTTCAATGTTCAGTCTGAGCGACCTAGCTGGGAAAACTGGGAGAACCCTGTTCAGGCATGGGCTAAGGGGAAGGGATTTGCTGGAGGTGAAGGAGAAGAGGCATTTACAGAGATTCCACTGAATGTGAGCCCTCTCTGTGAGAAAACTGATGAGGATGAGCTTCTCACTATATCGATGCAATCTCCAAAGAGTGGAGGTACGGTGCCTGCGGGACGTGCAACGGTGCTTGTAGATATTGATGCTCCGATTGGAATAGGGAAGGTGGAGTACTATATCGATGGAGAGCTACAATCGACGCGAGAAACTAGTCCATTTACACAGGGGTTTGTGAACGTGCCAGATGATGAGGCAGAGCATATTATTCGCGTGGTAGCCTATGATACCAACTTCTACTCGCGGGAGACTTCTGCGGCAGTACGGGTGGCAGCTGATACGGAGCCACCTGAGGTTTCTATAGCTGTGCCAAAGTCGGTTGCTCTAGCTTCCACCCTTACTATTGATATTGATGCAGTAGATTTGGGAAGTGATATCGATGAGGTGGATTTGTATCTTGATGGAGAATTACTCAAGAGCTTTGATGTTGCCCCTTATCGTTTTAATCTCTATCTCAATAGTGGCTTCTATGAGGAGGGTACGCATGAGATCAAGGTCTTTGCACGGGATCTCAAGGGGAATGCAAGCTCAGCGACACAGACGTTTAGAATTACAGCACAGGAGGAGGATGCACTTGAACCTCTTACGGAAGATGCGATGATTTTGGATGCTGGAGGTTCTATGCTGACGGATGCTGAACGTGAAGCGCTTACCCTGGAGGAATGAATATAGTAGTGCGATCACAGTGTATTGGAGAGGAGGTGTATTGTGAACATGATACCCTCCTTGGTACAGTCCATGACTTTATTGAGTCTCAAGAAAAAGGGGAGCTTCTTGGGATGGTTGTGAAAACCAATCATGGGTATGCCAAACTGTCTAAGGCTGTACTGTTTCATGAAGAGGATTTGTGGCACGCCACATGTGGCAATGAAGTGAAGCATGAGACACTTTTGCATGTAGATCATTGGTATGTGAAGAAGCCTGTGATTACGCAGTTTGCTGGAAAGCTTGGAGTCATCAAGGATTATGCCTTTGATGCGGAAACTTTTACGATCCTACAGCTTATGGTGGTGAGGCGCTTCTTTTGGATTCCTATGAAAAAATATTTGATTAGCAGGCATTCGATTGTGGATGTCACAAAGAAGCATGTGGTGGTGGAGGATGCAGTAAAAAGAGAGCAGTCTACGATGACCTTGGATCAGCGTGTTCTCCTCTCTCCAGAGCCTGGATTTATGCGGGAGACTGCACAGCAGCCTCATTCATAAGGAATTAAATCCCGACCACAACCTTTGCTGGTCTGAGTACTTTTTCTCCTTTGTAGGAGTATCCTTGTTGAACGACTCTAAGAACTATGTCTTTTTTATCACTCTCTTCCTGGCTAATAGCCTCGTGAAACTCAGGAGAAAACGGTGTCTCTCCTTCTTGAATCTCAATTCTTTGTACGCCGAGTCCATCAAGGAAATCTTGGAACATAGTACCAATATGGAGCACACCTTTTGTCCACGTATGTCCAGAGACCTCTTCAGGGACGTGAAGCAGTGCCTGATCAAAAGTGTCGAGTACAGGTAGGAGCTGTTCTACAAAGCGGATTTGGCTGTATGAGGCGAATTCTGCCTTTTCTTTTTCTACTCGGGCCTTGTAGTTGGCAAATTCTGCCTGCATGCGCAGGAGTTTGTCCTGTAATTCATCACATGAGCTACATGGCTCTGTTCCTTGCTTTTCATCTACTAAAGCCTCTTCTTTTGCTAGCTCCTCCTGTGCCTGTAGTTCCTCAATACGCTCTTCTACATTGTTGTCGTTTGTCTCCTTTTTTGCCATGAAATGTGCCTAAAAACTTATGAGTAGTCTTATGCTAATCATCTTCGCTTCTAAGTCAAAGGGTAGAGGGCGTAGATACTGGCTTTTTTCCACAACATAGACTGAAAATATGTCTAGTCTAGACGTCCAAAAATGGCTCTGGATTTGCTATAATACATAGATGGGGAAACTCCCTTCACATTCATACAAAAACCCAACCGAATATATGAGGATACATCGCTTTCCTCCATACATTCAGAAACTACTTACCATCATAGTCTTGGTGACTATGATGAGTGGACTCTTGCCTACGACACTGCAGACCCAGGCTGCGGGGCCTTTTGAGGAGGTGGATTTGGTTGCGCTTTTGGTGGAGACAAGCCTTTTGGAGGAGGAAACGACTTACCCACTTTCTGAGGACCTGCTTGAGATTTTGGGGCAGGACCCACGAGGAAATATGAATGTGTCGCTCAAGGCACGGGTGGAAAATTATGCGAACAATATCCGAAAGTACCTTCCGCAGACCAAGCTTGTGGTGATCCCTGTGGACCGCAATGAGGCGACATGGAAGATTGCCGATGCACTCGAGCATTTGTATGTGGAGGGTGAGCGTACTGAGATTGGTGGGGTTCAGGAAATTGCCTATCTCAAGGGAATTGTAGCTATTGGTCAGGTACCTTTGCCTCTTGTGACAAAGGAAGACCGTACTTTCTTGAGTATGTATCCATACACGGATTTTGATAAGCCTGTATATCAGTACAATCCGGGTACGGATGAGTTTGTTCATGTGGATGTGCCTGGTGATCCTATGCCAGAGGTGTGGCATGGAGTTATTACCTATCCTCAGAGTTTTGATCAGTGGCTTGGAGAAAAGGGTGATCCAAGTGAAGTAAGCTTTGAGGAGGGTGACCCTGCTGGTTATGAGGAAATTACGCGGCGTGACTATCTTGGTGATGTAAAGTTTGAACGAGGGCGACTTAGGCACGATGCATTGCTTGTGCAGCTTGAGCGCGCGTATGATCAGGAAATGAAGGCGGAGCTTGCTAAATATTTGGATAAAAACAAATTCTTCTACGAGGGGAAGCAGGGTGGACAGTATGAGGGAAATGGGTTCTCTCAGTTCGCAAAGAATTCACTCTATGTGGATTTCTTCCGAGAAATTGAGAATGTGACGAACTTCAAGCTTCGTGGGTACGAGGAGTATCTTCGAAACTGGGATAATAAAACCTATCTTCGCTATACAAAGAAATGGATGGCGTCACTTCGAAATTCACTGCTTGGATTTGCGGGGAATAGTGTAGATGCGGATGCGCTGGATATTGATGCGATGGTGCGAGAGGAGATTGCTGCGGTGCGTGCTTCTGAGCCTGAGTACTATGAGACTGCGGAGGGAAGTGCTGAGCTTGCAAGCTATGAGGAGGAAATTCGTGCGGTCTACGAACAGAATGCTGAGCTTGCAGAAAGTATGGCGCAGAGTTCTCTTGATCAGCTTATTCCAGATATTCATACACGGGAGCCTATTGAGGCGTTGCTTCATACTGCCACAGAGGTGTTTGATCATGTGGTGGATGATCATGTGACCTATTTCAATAATACGGGACGATATTCGTTCTCAGGGGAAAATGAAGATAGGGAAGGGTTTACCCTCTACAAAATTGTAGAAATGATGGATGAGCGCGCACGGCTCGACATCAAGGAAGCCAATGATGTGCTTGAGCTTCAGGTGGATTCTATGCTGACGGAGGCTGCGCAAAATAGTTATCATCTGCAATTGGATATCCCAAATAGTGGGGTGAACTATTTTGGACGAAATACGAGCGCTGTTGCTGTGCGGCCTGTGGTGGTTCCTGGGCTAGGTGACCTGCTTGGTAAAGTGGGAAATGCTATTGGTTCGCTGGCAACGAATCAGCTTTCTCTCGATCTTGATTTCCTCTTGGAGGTGCGTGTAGCTCCGTATCTAGATTTGCAGCCCTATCCAGATCCAACCCTTCTTAAGGATCCGTCTTACGATGCTGCAAATCGTAAGCCGTATCATGTTTGGCGTGATACAAGTGATCGAGGGGCTTGGGCTATCGTCGATGAGTTGAATCGAGCCGCAGTAGACCCTTCTCTTGCAGTTCACACCAAGAATTGGATTCCATATACGGGGCAGGACTATACGCACATAGAGCATCATCGTGTTCAGCCAGATCCAAATGACTCTGGTGCCCTTTCTTGGTCTCAGGTTGTTTGTGAGGGAATTGATGTGACGAATGCACAGACCTTTGTGAAGTCTTTGTGGGATCAGGGAATTAATCTGCTGAGTCTTGAGGAGGATGGTCTTCCTTGTTATGTGTATCTTGATAATCCTACTCCTGCACAGGAGCAGTATGTAGAATTGAGACAGTCTGGAAATACTACGAAAGTCGTCCTTCACGTGGTGGATCTACCATTTACTGCGGAGCAGTGTTCTATCTACATGGGTGGAGGTCCGGCTGTGGCTTCTGGTTCAGACCAGCTTCTTACCCTGAGAAAAGGGGAGATGATACCTCAATGGGAGCAGTTTGAGGATGCATCACTTCGCTCTTCAACTTTGGATGCTACATGGAGACAGCAGAAGGTGCAGGCCATTCGTGACTTAGTTTCTCTGTATTACGAGCGAAGGGCAGGACTTCAGGAGAAACGTCGAAGTGAGGTGATTACGGATACGGCGAAACTGCGTGCGAGACTTGAAGAGCGATATCAACGTATGATTGGATCTGAGGTCAACAGTCTCCTTGGGCCTGCGCTTTCTGGATATTACGACGCTGGTACTTCAGATGAGGAGCAGTTTGCTGCGTACTTGCAGTATGCGGAGTCTTTTGATCCGTTGGTGGATGAAACGGTGCAGCCTGTGCAGGTTGAGGCGAACCGGTACTACAATACCTCTGCTGATGCACAGTTCCTTTCTTATGTGTCCAAGGTGTTTCCAGATGGAAACAAGACATTTACACCGCTTTCTCTCGATGAAGCTACGGTGATGGATCCTGCGGTAGAGCCTAACTATAGCTGGTATACGCTTCCTCAGGAGCTGGAAAGCAAGGTTGCTGCAACCAATCCAACCATGCTGCCTGTTCCAAGTTACTATACCTATGGTCGACTTGGGGCCTTTGGTGGATGTTCAGCTGTGTCTGATGCTTCAGTGATTGATTTTTCTAAGGCAAATATCAATGGCCCTAGAGCACAAATTTATGCGCTCATAAGTGGGGAAACCAATAGTATCCGTGGTCGAATGATTGAGGAAATTCAAAATAGGACCACATGGTGGGATTTTGCTATCAATGTGATTCCTGTTGCTGGATTTATCAACTCGTTGCAACAAAAGCCATTGAGACAAGCGGATGCTCGTGATGCTATTGCAGAGAACTTGCTTCAAATCACAGACTTGTCCTTTGCCATGCTTACTCCAAATGCATATAGCATTGAGGAGGAGAAGCGTGATGCTACGGATGAACTTGTAGAGACACTTTGGAGTATGGAGCAAGATGCACTTGAACTAGTAGTGCCATCTCAGCGTGCTTTAATTTGGTCTGGAATTCAGGAGCGTCTGGATTCATATGTGAAAGCACATATTTTGGTTGAGGCTATGAAGGTGTTTTACCCGCTTTACAAAGAGACATGGTTTGCATCGTCGTATACCTTGGGTGACTTTACGCTCGTTGCTCGTGGGAATGACCAGTATAGCCTCACGGGGGCAGGAGCATTTGCTTCCATGAATGAGCGGCTCTCCGAGATTTCTTTGACGGGAAATCAATATACGATTCAGGGTATGGAGACAGTGCAACGTGAACTTACTGCGTTGGCGCTTGAAGAATTGGCAGTGTATGTGGAGTCCCTTCCTGAGGATCACTTTGAGGAAGGAGGGCTTCAGCCATTTATGGCAAACGTGGCGCAATATGAACAGCTTGCTGCTCAGTTTGCATCTACGATTTTGGCAGAGGTACAGGAGGTACTCTTGGCACAAGGTGAGGATGACCTCATTCAGTTTGAAGGGCTTGCTTGTGATCCAAACAGAGCGATTTGGCCTATCTTTGACCCGGCGGGTGCTGTTACCTTGGATAGCCCAGCTTACGAAACCCTTGAGACGGAATCTTCTCCTGTGGAGCTGTTCTTTGCCAACACCTTGAGTCCTGCACTATTGGAGTATGTATATGGCGGAAAGACAAGGGTGGAGCCTGCAGAAGGTGTGGAGCGAGAGGATTTACGAACGGTATTTGAACTTCCTGAGGGAGACTATGAGGCCAAAGAGGATGAGTATGTACTATACGACTCGAGTTCAGGTACTCGTTTTGCAGGAAGTACAGATAGGGAGGATATGCTTGCATTTGTGGAAGACTACACGATTACTGATTTTGTAGATGATACAGTCGGTACGCTCAGTGAAGGACTTTCTCCATCTTGGGGTCCTAAGGTCACTGACTTTGATATTGTGGAGCGGCAGAATGAGGTCGATACCTCGGTTACTACAACGAGAAACGAACCGACACCGTATCACCTAGAGTTTGATGCTCAGCTTCCTCGTGCTGAAACCTATGATGTGCCCGTTGGTGCTTCAGAGGAGGCGAGAGACGATGTATTGAATACCAAGAAAGGATTTGTTATCGAGGAGCAAGCCTCCTCTGATCGTACCATTTACAATACAGATTCCTTTGGGCTTACTGGAGCAGCTGCATGTATTCGCTATGCTGAATTTGGAGCTAACCCAACGGGTAATCAGCAGGTTGCACAGGAGGGATCAAGGGATGATACCTTGACGGTGTATACTACTCCTGAATTGTATAGAGAGGTGAAATATGGGGAAGACCCCTACTATGGAACAAACAAAAATGCTTGGAATGATGACTTGCAGCAAAGGCTGAGTTCGGGGCTTGTAAATCTCGAAGATGCTGAGGGTGGTGTAAAGCTTGAGGAGCTTCCTTCACGGGATGGTATTATTGGGGATATTCTTGGTGGAGTTGCCCGGTTTGCGAAGGCGTATACGGCTGCAGATACCTACAAGCAGATTGCGGAGTACAGTCGAGCGCAGCTGGAAGCAGTGAGAGTGATTCAAAGTAATGACTATTTGCGGTTTGCCTTTAATCAGGTAGGAAATCAGATTGTGAATATCATCTCCACCCTAGGTGACGCTCTTACCTTTGTACCTAGAATTCCAGCAGAACTTCAGGCGTTAGCTGACGCAGTGGATAGGGCTTCTGGTATTACGTATACAGGGCAGGAATTTGTCGAGGCTGCAGAGGATGGTATTCTTCAGGCGAATCGTAAGACCTCGCTCAACGCATTGGATGAGGGAGTTTCACTTGAATCTATTTTTACACTTGGTGAAGAAATACAGGAGATAGAGCAGTTTGGTATATTCCAGGGGAAGTCACTCATTGAATCGACCTTTATAACAGGAGATAATTCGTTACTACCAGATAGGAATTATCCACCGGATACAGAGGGAGCTACCCTCAATGATCTCAATGGACTTCGTAGAATTCCAACGGTGGTAACCCACAAGGAGCCAACGGCGGATACGATTCAAAGGCAGCTTCGCTCTCTCTCTGCTCTAGATCTTCCTGTGGATAACCCACGGTATGTGGAATTTTATCTCTATCAGTATGCACCAAAGATACTTTCTGAGTCTGCCTATGGATCAGCTGTAAGAGATTTTGGTGCACCACAGGAATTGGCGAGATGGGGAGGTATCGCTGGCTGGGAAGAGTATGAGGAGATTTTGCGCGTGCCATATCTCAACTTCTTTAAGGTGCTTCCAGAGGAGCTTTCCTTTAGCTATGTTTTGGATGAGCATGAGACTATGCAGGAGGACCTTGCTGTTATTGAATCGAAGATACAGGAGCTTGTGACCGATTATCATCAGTACTTTGTGGACTATGTAGCGAAAGCTAATCTATCTGGTCCTGCAGGAACGTTCTTGGTGACGATTCCGGACTACGTGGTGGACAAGCCAGAGCCTCCTACAGGTGATGATGTGGATCCTCAGGATGAAATTCAGTTCCAGCATGAACTTAAGGTGTGGCGATTCAAGACAGATCTTCCAGATCAGTTCCGATCTGCCTTTGGCTGTACGCTTGTAGAAGGGGATGTGTATAGCTGTACCTCTTCGATTCGAGAGGGAATGGAGCGCCTTTCTTATACTTCACCACTTACTCAGACGGGAGGAGATAGTATCTTTACAGAAAATATTGCTCGTTCCTTTGCAAGCACTGGCCTTGAGCACCTTGGTATGCCGTATGATGCTGCGCAAAAGACGGCTACTTCTCAGCGATCCTTCTTGGAGCTTCTAGATGCTTCAGATCTAGCTCCAGGAACTATTGATGACTTGGGCATAACAGAAGATCAGCAGTTTTCTTCTATTGAGCGGCTTAGCTTTGCGGTTTGGTGGCATAGGCTCTCTCTCGGTGAAAAGTATAAGTATGTGGTTGATAACTACATGACGTCCCTTCCGGAGTATGACCGGGATAACGATGTAACTCCTGAATTCAAGGCAACTAATCCATATTACTTTGATGTGATTGAAAATGCTGGACTCACTCGAAGTGTGAAGATGGGATTTGAGTCAGGAACCGTGATTGGGGAGACGTTTTCGCCGGATCGTATGGAAGTGCCACTAGAAAAACTTACGAGTGATCCTGATGAGTCTATTACCGTAAGTTCTAGCTTTCCTGCGCCATACAGGCCGCAGCGTGCTTCTAGTTCTCTTGATCTCAGGGGATGTCCTCCAGATGGTCGTTCATATAATTATGCATCAGCTGACCTTCTCAATGGTGCGTGGTTCCGTGCGCTGGGATGTTGGTGGGAGCAGCTTTTCCCACTCGTGCAGTTCCCAGAGGATGGTACGGGAGTGAGTTTTGAGCAGTTTGCTCTGCAAGTGGAGAGTGAGCTCAATCGTTCAGGAAGAAGTTTTGAGCAATTTTTCCAAGGGTTCACTAGTTATTTTGAACAATGGGAAAAGGATATAAAGAAATTGCAGGAGAATGCTGCTCAGTTTGGTGCCGCTGTAGAGCTGTATTGGAATGACTATGATGCGGATGGTATACCAAATAGATTTGAGGATATCTTTAGAGATGGGCGCTCTGGTCCCAATACTAGTTTTTATGAACGAGCTAGGGATAGAACGCCTACTCTTGCAGCTGGAACGCCTGCGTATGATGAAGCAAATACGGCAATCACCTTTGCGTATCTCAATCCAGATATGATTGCTAGAAATCCTGAAACTGGCGCGTATGAGCTTGCGCCGAATGGGGTGCCTGATGCATCTGACCTCGTTGAGGATCTACGGCTTGGGTTCGGAACAGCCAAGAATTTTGGAAAGGCAAGGACCTGTGAAGCGGATGATGCTTGTACGCTTACCTTGATGCGAAATGATACCTACCCAAGGGAGGTGCAGGTACAGCTCTTTAATGTATCTCAGGCAGAGCTGTATGATGAGATAGAGTTTGGAAACGAGTTGTTTGCTTATGACTACTCTACTGTACTGGAGGCTCGAGTGATCGAAGGAAGTGATGTGATTACTATTCCTTCTTCTGAGCGTGTGCAGCAGGTGCGAGGTGGCCAAGCTACGTTTAGCATCGCGCCGAAGGCGGGTGCTTTTGGACGAGCGAAGGTAGAGTTTACTATGAGAAACCCTGTAATGGATGGTTCTGATGCACCATACCTCTTGGATCTTTCTCGTAGTGTTACTCTTGATGTGGTTGTAAGTGAGGACGGACTTTCTACTTCTCTGTACCATATTCCATGTGATGAAACTGAGGATTGTGGCTACACGGGTGACACTCTTACCGCAGATGGACTATTTGATCAGCAGGAAGATGTGGTGTTTCTCGAGGTGGTTGCTGAGCAGGGTGATAGCTCACTTCCAAACCTAGATGCACAGGGTGAAGTTGCGGCCACGTTCTATATGGAAGGAGTACCCGATTATGCATTATCTCCGCTTTCAGAGTTTCAAGGAAAAACACTTCCACATCCAAATGATGCAAATACTATTCCGGTGAGTTCACATATTGAGGATATTGCTGCAGCTGATGGTTCGATGCGGTATGAGGCAATTGGCATCAATCCATACTCTGAGAATAATGAACAGGTTGGTCGTCTCGTTCTCAAGATGGTAGACGGAGCTTTTGGCGGTACGATTCCTCTCCCACTTGAGTCTGGCCGATATCGTCTTGAACTGGAGCCTCTTGGGGATCTGGAACTTGCTCCTATTTCACATCGATTTGAGGTGGTGCATACGGATACGATGTTCCCGGATCTACGCATAGAGCCAAATGTGGTGGTAGAGGGAGATACTTTTACCGTGACTCCACAATACTTGGATGTGGCAGGGAAGGTCGTGCGGCTTTCCAAGCGTATGACAAAGCTTTCTTACCCAGAGACCAATCTCTTCTCGTCTGTGCGTCGTACGATCTATGAAGCTCGAGATGAGGATGCTACTACTTCTGAGTATGAGCTTCCAATGGCGACACTGGGACAAGATGTGCTCACTGCTTTGGAACTTCCTGAGGATACTGAGGGACCACAGTCTTTCCAGTTTACCCTGTATAAGGGTGCTTTTGGATCTTCGGCGGCAGGGAGTGACACAGAGACACTGACCATTTACCCTGAGGGAGAGCTTTCTCTTGAAGCCTTTAAGGTCAATGCTACACCAGGAGTGCTTGGACGTGTTCCTTTGCAGGAAACGGAAGTTGAGCTGGCAAGTGTGAGTTCGGTGGAGGAGACCACAGGACTTTGTGATGTAAATCAACGAGATAGTTCCAATCAAGTGAGTATTGCAGTGGAAGTGCGAGACCAGGAAAACAGGAAAGTTCCATATCTTTCCCCCCTTCGTCCACGTCCAGCGGACCCTTCCTTGTTTAAGGAGATTCGTTATGAGGAGACGGTGGATGGTGTGCAGTATTGGACGGTGGTTGCCGGGTCAAAGGCTGGGGAAACCACGCTTGCCTTCTCCAATGAGACAGGCTCTATCGTGAGTGGAGAATACCGAGTGCGCGTACTGCCCGGGGTACTGCGTTCCCTTCAATTTACTTCAGGTTCTCCTACCCTTGTGCCTGTTAGCAATACGGGTGAAGTGACAGAGGACTCACAAACTCTCGTGACCTATGTGGGGGAGGATGTGTGTGGAAACCCTGTGACTATTGAGGATGCTACGATTGCTGTGCACGTGACACCATCTCCGCTTGGAGATCATGAGACAGCTCCGCTTTCTCTGTATAATTTTGAAGCCTCTTATGATGAGGCGAGCATTACCTCTCCACTCGTAGAATCTACGGTGGACCTTGGGGCTGGAAGTATGCCTACCTACACGCAAACACTTACGGGTGGAGGGAATGCATTTTATCTTGAGGCGGGAGCGTTTACCGGAGAGATTAGTATTTCTCTCTTTGCTGTAACAAGTAGTGGGCAGGTGCGAGATGAGGTTCGCAGTGACAAGGTGGCTATCCCTGTGACGTTCACGCTGGATGAGACCCTACTTGAGAGAATTCAGCCAAATATTTTGTATACCAATCTACTTGGAGCGGCGTACGGAGATATTACGAGAGATTCGTATTTGGCAGGAAGCTGGCTTGGGGAAGGAAAGACGCAGGCGGTGACTGCTTCTACTGCAGATGATTCTGATGTG
>JAUIFW010000025.1 GCA_030430105.1 bacterium
CTCGTGACAAGAATTTCTTTGCTGAATAGTTCTTCTCCTAAGTAGGTGCCAAGTATAGCTCCTCTGTATGTTCCAGGTGTTGCTGGGATAAAGAGTTGTGCCCCAATATTCATAGACTCACTTGGTGCTAGTTGGCCTTTGGTGACGTTTGTAATTGTGAGTGGATAGTTTCCCGCATCCGTCTTGAAGCTTAGCTCTAGGCGCTTTGCATCAAGGAGATAGAGGGTTCGAGTTCCCTCATGCTTTAGGGTTAGCTCCAGAGGAATATAGGTTCGTGCGGTTCCCTCTACTTGTGTTTGGCTGCTTACACTAAGCTTCACACCTGGGTCCTCTGTAGGAGAGGCGACCGTTGCTGTATGTTTTGCAGGTGCGGTGAGAAGGAGGTCATAATTCTTGATTCTAGGGATAGCACTGATGAATAGGCTTCCTGGGTAGTCTGGTGCACTCCATGAAGCGGTAAATGTAGCGGTTTCTCCTGCCTTGATAGTCGATGCGGTTTCTAGAATCTGAGGTTCCTTGAAGGTGATATTATCTGTGGATGTGACGAACTCCATGGTCATACCATGAGGACCTGTTGGATCCCAGGCTAGTGTTCCTGTGTTTTTTGCCTTTACTCTGATAATCATAGGTTCTCCTGGAAGTGGATTTTCCGGTAGTACTTCTATCGCGCTTAATTCTACTGCTGGCTTTGCTCCTTTTATACTGATAGGTACGTTTATTTCTCCAGCGGTGAATGTGTCTTCAGCGAGTACACTGATGGTCATGGGCCCTTCGTAGTTTTTTAGAAGGCCCTGCACTTCTAGTTCAAAGGTTGCAGTCTCTCCATTGGGTAGATCTGATTTTAGGACTGAAGCTCGTCTGAAGGTTTGTTCACCTGAGACAATGCGTAGAAGATTGTCTGGTATGGTTAGAGCGAGTGTAGAACCAGCTTTCCATGTAGAAGCTCCTGTGTTTGTTACGCGTACCTTTACCTTTGTGCTTTTTCCTGGTTCTACTATGACACGTTCGGAGTCACTGCTTAGTTTCGCACTGTACCCTGTTTTTGCTACAGGCACTCCAGTTTGCACTACTGGGTTGCTAGCTAGCGTTCCAAGTCTGTTTTTTGTAAACGTACGTATACTGCCTAATGCAGCATAGACATGTGTTCCAGGACATGCGGTTGCTGATTCTGCACTATCCTGATGTCCTAAAATGGTTGGTAGTTCTCTTCCATAGAATACAGAAGTCCCTGTTGGGTCTAGGTCGTAGAGGTCAGCTAGGTACGCTAAAGCGTCCACTAAACCAGAGGTTTGCATTGTGCTTAAATTTTCCTCTTGAAAGTTTCCCATGAGAGATACACCTACAGAGGAAATGTTTCTCCATACTGCATGTGCGCCTACTGCCTTTTGCCCACCGTATCTACCCTCGTAGATGGTTCCAGATGGTCCTATGATGTAGTTATACCCAATATCTCCCCAGCCTCTGAGAATACTATGAAAGTACTGTGTATTCCGAAGCACGACCTTTTCATCTTCTGTATCTACGCGACCATCACCAGTCACGTCTTTGTTGAGGGTTGCCGTGTGATGCACGAAAAGTTTGGAGATATGGTGAGAAATTGCCACTGGCCAAGCAAGTTCCTTTCCTTCCTTGTGCGTTATGTTTCCTGCTGTCTGTGTATCGTAAGGGTACATGGTCGCTACCTCTTCTGATTTCTTTCTGATCCGCTCCTTTGCTTCCTCTGAGCTTGGAGCACAGTACCATGGTTTCGTCTTACAAAGCGATTCTCGCTCAGCCTGCCACCCTTCGTAGGTTAGGATATCCTCTCTCGCACCCCATTCCCATCTAGAAACGATGTAATTTGCTGCATGTGCTGTGTTTGGCAGTCCAAAGGCTAGGTGGTGGTTTGTGTTAAAAGGAATGAGGTCGATGTGTTCAATTTCAAGCTCTTCCTCATGTTCTCCTTCCACATGTATCTGTAGGGCATCTATATGGCCTGGATAGACGATGCCTGTCATATGGAGACCGTATTCTTCATGCTCTATGCCATCTACATCTTCGTAGAGTGGCTCCCATTCACTCCATGCTCCATCTTTTTGTGTGCGAATGAAAAAAGAAGCGTGGTGCCCCACCCAGGACAAGGCAACACCTTCTTGTTCTAGCTTCATTGGTTCCCAGGTATGGGAAGTACCCTGAGGCACCGTAAGGCTCATCGGAGATGCGCTACTCACTGGCACCACCTGTATGCCGAGTAGGCTTTGCAGTGGGGCTAGGAGTAGGAGAAGAAAGAGACTGAGAAGACGTTTTCTCATGCGTGGTAAGAAAAAATGCGTAGAGTTTCCGGAGCTAGGCTTCGTACTTGCCGAAGATGTTTGAGGGTGCTGTATCCATGAACAAGCACCTCATTCCAGCTGCTACAGGTATGCATAAGGGTATATGCGTCTTCTCCGAAGCAGAGAAGTATACCATCCTTGGGTGCCTTTTTGCCCTTAGTTGCTGTCCAATCCTCGTAAGAACTAGCATTTTCGTTAGCCGCTTCCTTTAGGATTTGCCTTAGGGTTGTGAGATTTGCTCCCTTAGGTGCTATCCATATATGTAGCCCAGTTTTTTTTCCGAGTAGGCTTGCGATATATGTGTGATCACCTTTTTCAATGGGTGCAATGCTTGTGCTTCCAACCGCTTTTTCTCCTTGTTCTTTGTAGAGCACTCTCCCCTTTGCTATCTCAAGAGTTAGGAAGAGAGCGAAGGCTACAACAAGCCCAAGAGCGAAGCCAAGTGCTCCTGCCTTGCTGGTGGAAGGAGTAATTGTTTCTATCTTTGAGGTAATATTTACGAGATCATAGGAGCTGTTGGACTCTGTATTAATTTGCTCAACCCTGTCTTTTAGGTAGGCGATGATGGTGGTGGAAAGATCTTCAGCGAGAGATTCTTCTTTTGTTGAATATCCTATATTGAGATTTTGTTTCTCTTGCCTTCGGATGGTGAAAATATTTGCGATATCACCACCGGATAGTCCATCCACGTTTTCAGCTAATTCATCGAAAACGATGGGGTTTCGGAACCAACCGAGCATGGCTTCGGAAAAGCGATCTGCAGCTTCAAAGAAGGCCAACGGATTGATCTCAGAACCTGTAGATTCAGTCACCTTTGTGGTGGTTTGTAGGATGATGGTGGTCTTGTAGGTATCCTGTTCAAGAAAGATTGCATTTCCTGCGAAAAGGAGAGCTCCGATAAGGCCGCCAGCTAGCAGCTTCCATTTCATTCTCCAGAGAATAGAGAATGTATAGAGTAGTTCCATGACTACTGGGTAAGAAATTCACTGTAGCTAGTATACGTTTCCTGCAGGAATTTCAACATATCACGTTTAAATCGTGCGACGTCATATTGGAGTGCTTGTTGTCTGATGCTACTTGAGGAGAAGTTCATAGTACGGAAACGCTTAATTGCTCTTCTCAGAGCTTTTACGGTTTGTTCTTCCATGAGTACTCCCGTTACCCCGTCCGTGACGATTTCAGCGGTTCCTCCCTTGTTGAGTCCGATTACAGGGGTTCCAGAGGCTAGAGCTTCAACGGTGACGATTCCAAAATCTTCAACTTGCGGTACGACAAAGGCGGCAGCCTCTGCAAAGAGCGTAGCTACCTCTTCTTCCGGCACGAATCCAACAAATTCCACAGTAGGACCTGCCATAGCTTTGAGGCGCTCTAGATCTGGGCCTTTCCCAAAGACCTTGAGGGGGATGTGTTCTTCGGTTGCCGCTTGCACAACAAGATCGATCTTCTTATTTGGGATGAGCCTTCCTCCTGCTAAGAGATAGGATTTCTTCTTCTCTGCTACGCGAAATCTAGAGGTTTCGATAGGTGGATAGATGACTCGTGCATCTCGCTCGTAGTACTTATCGATTTGCTTGCGTATGAAATGAGAGTTCCCAATGAAGGTATCTACTCTATCTGCTGCAAGTCTATCCCACATACGCAGTTTGTGTGTGAGTTTACGAGCAAAAAACTCTCCTCCTAACCATTTGAGGGGACTATTTTCACGGATGTATCGGTGGCAACCTTCCCACGCATAGCGCATAGGGGCATGGCAATAGCATACGTGCAGTGTGTGTACGTCAGTAATCACCCCCTTGCTGGCAGCGTGACTGCTTGAGAGCACTAGGTCATACTCTGAGAGGTCCATTGCTTCAAAGGCATAGGGCATCGCACCGATGAACCACTGATGTTTTTTCTTGGAGATCAGTGAGAAGGGTTTCTTCCCAATGAAAGACTCACGTATATCTGCATGAGCAAACTCTGGAAGTTCTTTTTTGTTGAATACTGTTGTATAGATCGGAGCATCCGGGAAGAGCTCGTGGAAGCACTTCAGCACCCTTGTTTCTCCACCAAAACTCGTCATCCAGTCGGTGACGAGTGCAACCTTGAGGTTCTTGATGTTGGTGGATTGTTTCATGAAGGTAGATCTTTATTGACCTAGAGGGAACGCTCGATCTTCTCGACGGTGTAGACCTCTAGAATATCCTTGGCTTCAGGTACGCACTTTCCGTAGAACTTGATTCCGCACTCGTGCCCTTCTGAAATCTCATTTACAGACTCTTTTCCTTTTTGTAGGGAGTCAATAGTACCCTCTCCGACAAGCTTATCACCTCGGATAACGCGAACCTTTCCTTTGTTGATGATTTTCCCCTTGGTCACTTTCCCACCGAGGATCATAAATTTACGAGAGGAGTAGAATGGCTGGATAACTTCGAAGTCTCCATGTACCACTTCTCGAATCTCCGGGTCGAGAAGACCTGAGAGAAGCTTTTTAATCTCATCCGTGAGATGGTAGATAACACGGTATGTCTTGATGGTAACGTTATCCTTTTCTGCTGCACGCATGGTTTGCGGTGGTACATCCACGGCGAATCCAAGGACGATACCTCCTGCTGCAGAAGCCATCAGTACATCTGTCTCCGTCACGTTTCCTACTCCAACTTCATCTGTGTTGAGCTTGAGGACACTGCTTCGTACTGCTTCCAGTGTACCTTTGGTGTCAGCCTTGAGTACGACTTTGAGCTGCTTGAGTTCTCCTTTGTTGATCTTGTTGATGAGCTCACTTAGGGCTGTACCCTTACTTGCTGTCTTTGACCTCAATGCTCGAAGCTCGATGGCCTTATCACGAGCCTCTTTTTCTGTAGGAAGTACCTGGAGAATATCTCCTACGTGCGGTGCTGTGTCGAGACCAGAAATTCGCACTGGCGTCGATGGAAGGCCCGTTTCTACCTTCTTCATTTTGGAATTGTGCATGGTTTTCACGCGTCCAAAGGTCTCACCGACCACAAAGTTATCTCCCTGATGGAGAGTTCCTGTATTGACGAGAATCGTTGCTACAGGTCCAAGGGACTGATCCAAGTGTGACTCGATGACTGTACCGAGCGCATCTCTTGAAGGGTCTGCTTTGAGCTCTCCCATTTCTGATACGAGCAGAATCATATCGAGGAGTTCTGGGATACCATCTCCTGTCTTTGCGGAAATTGGTGCCATTACCGTAGAGCCTCCCCATTCTTCAGGGATGAGTTCGAGCTCCGTGAGCTGTGTTTTCACTCGCTCAATGTTCGCTCCTTCTTTATCAATCTTATTGATAGCTACAATGATCGGGATTCCCGCATCTTTGGCATGATTGAGTGCTTCTTCTGTCTGGGGTTTTACTCCTTCATCAGCAGCCACTACGAGGATGGCAATATCAGTGGACTTTGCTCCACGTGCACGCATGGCGGTAAAGGCCTCGTGTCCTGGGGTATCAAGGAAGGTGATTTTCTTGCCCTTTACCTCTACCTGGTAGGCACCGATCTGCTGGGTAATCCCTCCTGCTTCTCCAGAGGTGATCTGAGATTCTCGAATGAAATCGAGAAGTGACGTCTTACCATGGTCTACATGACCCATGATGGAGATAATTGGTGGTCTATCTACCTGGTCAGCCTTGTCTTCTTGCTCTAGAAGTGCCTGGAGGTTTCCTTGTGCAAGGTCACTACTCGAGAAGGTAGTTGCCTCTTTCTTAACTGTAACTTTAAGCTCTTCACCGATGAGGGCTGCTGTGTCAAAGTCAATGGTATGGTTGATGGTAACAATTACTCCATTCTTGATGAGTGCTTTTACCACATTACCTGGAGCAATACCCATCTTCTCTGCGAACTCTTTCACGGTGATGGTTTCACCAATGGTGATCTCATTTTTTTGCTTAAGATGCTCACCTCTTCGCTGTGCCTCACGTTTCTCTAGTTCTTCACTAGATACTTTGTTGGACTGAATGTTTGCTGCACGTTTTTCACGCTGCGCCTTGAGTAGTTGTCGCTCTTGCTCTTTTTCTACACGCTCTGCAGCGCTCATGATGTTGTCATCCTCCCCGTCCATATCATCAGTTACTACGTCGTCTTCGATATCGAGCTCGAAGTCGTCGGTACGGACATTGGAAAGGTTCGTCTTTGGCCCACTATCCTTTGGAGAAAGGATAGTTTCTTCTTTGCGTTTCTTTGCTTTCGCCTTCTTTTTTTCTTGTTCCGCTTTCTTTGCTGCACCAGCTGCTGCTTTCTTCTGGAATTTTTCCATAGCAGATTCGCTTGACCCTGTGCTCGGACTTGAGCTGATCACGGTCGCGTCTGCAAAACTAGGTGCTTCTACCTCCGGTTCTTTTTCTTTCCCTTTTTTCTTAAAGGCAAAGAGATCATCAACAGTAGGTTCCTTTACTTTCTTTGCTGCTACTGGTGCTGCCTCTGTTTTTCCTCCTGAGGCTTCCTTCTTTTCGGCATAATCGTCGTATGCATCAAGAATATCATCCACGTACTGGTCTGGGATGATTTTTGCCTTGGTATTGATACCAAGCTCTAAACTGTCAATAAGATCACGAAGTTCCGCTTCGGAAGCGCCTTCGCAGTCTGCCAATAAGTCAACAAATCGCATGTGGGCCCGGGGGGTAGAATATATCAGTGAAACTCTATAGGAGCGTGGAAGAAAGTCAACAGGAGCCGGGATTGAGTGGGTGGCTTTGTTCCAGGTTAGTGATTGGTATGTTGGTTTGTTGTAGAGGTTTGTGTTTCTTGCAGTTCACTGGTCACAGATCATTGGTCACTTTTCACTGAGTTTTGCTCCCGCCTTCGGCGGATCGCGCAGTGGCTTAAAAAACTCAAATATCCCCTTGTCACAACAGGTGCTATTTTTACCATCCTTAGTGATTAGTGATTAGTGATTAGTGATTAGTGATTAGTGATTAGTGATTAGTGATTAGTGATTAGTGATTAGTGATTAGTGATTAGTGATTCCCCAAGCCTATTTTTTTATTCCTGACAAGAAGAATCATATGTGCAGAATTACAGCCATTATGGTATAATTAACTTGTTAGTTTATAAATACAAAAACCGTGGCGACCAATCTAGAAAAGATCGCTCTAGCGATGGAAATGCTCGAGGGAGCTGAAGCGAGCGTACGCTCTGCAAAGCAGCTTCTCATCGAAGTAATGGGTAAGCGTGCAAATATCCGAAAGGCACGTATTGCTCAGAATCTCACTGGCCTCAATGGGCCGCAAGTATCTGGAAACGAGAAAATCGTTGAAGGAGTATTTGATGGTGAGAAGATGACAGGGAGTGATAAAAATGAGTATGCAGTTCCTGCGAACTATGCTTCTAAGTCGAAGCTAGTCCCAGGAGACGTGCTGAAGCTTACTATTAAGGAGGACGGAAGCTTTATGTATAAGCAGATTTCTCCTATTGAGCGAAAGCATATCCTTGGTACACTGACCTACGATAACGGTCGATACAAGGTTTTGGCTGGAGGAAAGCTTTATAATATCCTTCTTGCTTCTGTGACCTACTATAAGGGAGAGGTGGGAGATAAGGTTTCTCTCATTGTCCCTGCTAGTCAGGATAGCGACTGGGGTGCGGTAGATGCCATTATACCACAGGCTGAATCACAGGCTGTAGGTGCCGCGTCGGACGCGGCTGGGGCTGAGGCTCCTGCTCCTGCTGCAGAAACAGCTCAGGAAGCTCCTGCAGAGGAGGCTGCGGCTGCGCAAGAAGCTCCAGCTGAGGAGAAGCCAGCGCCAAAGGCTAAAAAAGCGACTAAAGTAGAAGATACTAATGAAGACGCTTAAATTTACCCTACGGTCCCTTGAGGACACACAAGAACTCGCACGGTTTGTACAAAGGGAGCTCCTGGATGCTCCCTTTGCTTTGTGTTTATTGTTTGGGACCCTAGGTTCGGGTAAAACTACCTTTTCTGGGATGCTCGGAAAGGAATTTGGTGTGAAGGAACCTATGCAAAGCCCAACCTATGCGCTTGAGCGTACCTACCCCCTTTCTCATGGGGTGGTTCTTCACCATGTGGATTTGTATAGGCTTGCAAGTATCGAGGAAATCTATTCCTATGGGTTCTTGGATGCTATGGAAGAAGGAGGTATTTGGTTGGTAGAGTGGCCAGAGCTTCTCCAAGAAGAGGTGCAGCATATGGTTCCTCGGATAGAACTTCACTTTACGATACAGGAAGAGTATCGTGAGGTGGAAGTTCGTATGCACATGTAATGCTTTACTCTATTGTAGTTATTAGCTATCAGCGCCCTGTTTACGTGCAGGAGCTTGTTTCGCAATTGCTTGTTCAGATTGGTGACCTGCCCGTAGAGCTTTTGGTGATGGTGGATGGTGATGAAATGCCCTCTTTGCCAAAGGAAGTTAGAGTTGAGCAGCATGTGAAACCTCTTGGTGCAAGCGCAAATCGTAATCGAGGAGCTGCTCTCGCAAGGGGCAAGTGGCTTATCTTTTTAGATGATGATGTGACTCTTCCTAAGGACTGGTTGAAGAATACTATTGCATGCTTAAAGCAGGCAAAGGCTTCGTTATATTTTGGAGCTGTGCGATATCAGAAAAAGCTACCACGGTTTCCAGACCGGATTGTCTCAAATGAGACGTCGCGTTGGCCTTTGGGTGCCTTTGTTATGGTAGAGAAGGAAGACTTTTTACAAGTTGGTGGTTTTATTTCAGGATGGGATGACTTGCATAATGAGGATACGGAGTTTGCACTGCGATGTCTTAGTTCCGGAATACCCTATGAGGTTTTGCATTCCCCGTTTGTAGTGCATAGACATGATGTGTGGAAGGCAGAGACTTTGGTTGCTACGGCAAGGTATATTGGAGTTGTGCCGAAGCTTGTGAAGCACTATCCAAAACATTGGCAGATGCTGCCATTTTCTAGAATTGGTAGGGTTATGTACCCCAAGGAGCTGATGCTTCTTCTTACCTCTCCCATCATGTTCCCTCTTTCTCTCTTGTATACACTTCTTCGCCCCTCTTTGTTTGTACTCCATGTAGCCAAATGGAGATGGCTTGCACTACGGAGGCTTTTCCTCTGGAAGCAGGCTTTACACCAGGGTGTTTTTCTAGTATAAGCCTTTGGAATTAACTGTTTTTTATGTGGTACTCAAAGACAACTCCTGTGGTGGCGTTGGCTCCCATGGATGGATATACAGATCAAGCGTTTCGCCTTTTGGTGCGGGATTTAGATTCCCGCGTGGTGACCTTTACGGAGTTTTTGAGTGCGGATGGGATTAAGTATGGAGCGAAGCCTATTATGAAAGCTCTGGAACTTAAGAAGGAGGAGTCCCCTTTAGTGGTGCAGATTTTTGGAAAGCACCCTGAAGTGCTAGCGGAGGCTGCGCAGTTAGTTGAGCAGCGTGGCGCAGATGGTGTGGATGTTAACATGGGGTGTCCTGCGAAAAAGATTGTGAACTCTATGCATGGTTCTGCGCTCATGAAGGATATTGATTTGGCATGCCGTATCGTGGAGGCCATGAAAAAGCGAGTATCTATTCCTGTTTCTGTGAAAACGAGGCTTGGTTGGTCTGATCCTTCTGAATTGATTCCCTTTATCCAGAAGCTTGAGTCTGCAGGCTTGGATTTGATAACCATTCATGGTCGAACCTACTCACAGGCATTTACTGGTGAAGCAGACTGGGATCCCATTTATGAATTGAAGAGGAATGTAAACATTCCAGTTCTTGGGAATGGTGATGTAAAGAGCTTGGCTACGGCAAAGGAGAAGCTTGGAAATCTTGATGGCGTGATGGTTGGTCGAGCTACCTTTGGAAATCCCTGGCTGATGAAGGAGATAGCAATGGGTCTCATTGATGGTGTGGATTGGGATTCTCGTGCACTTAGCTTTGAGGAGAAACTGCCTGTAATTAAGCGTCATACGCAGCATGCATATGACTCGAAGGGGTATCGTGGAATGCTTGAGATGCGAAAACACCTCGCAAATTATGTGAAAGGTGTGCGAGGTGCTGCGGATTTTCGTTCAAGGCTTGTACAGGTTGAGTCTGTGGAGGAGTCCTGCGGTATCTTGGATGAAGTGCTTGAGGCTTCTAAGCTTCCTGTGTAAACAGCTTATTCTAGAGCAGTATAAACATCATGGTGAATGCAATGATGTTATTTAGTATGTGGAGCCCTATTGCAGGAACTATGCTTTCGTACTTCCATGTGAGCCAACATACGCTCATTCCCATAATAAAGTAGATGAGGAACGCGCTCTGATACCCGTGTACGAAGGCAAAAAGAAGCGAAGAAAGTACTGCAGACGTAATGGGGTGTACATACTTTACTAGCCCATGGAACATGAACCCTCGAAAGAGTATTTCCTCTCCTATGGGTGCAAGTATGGTGCCAGAGATAAATAATACAATTATTTCATCTAAGGAGTATGCCCCAATAGCTCCGATATGTTCTTCGGAGTCGTATACTAGTCCTGGCAATGTCCAACCCAAGTATTCTTGGAACAGATCTAGAAGGAGTTCGAAGGTAAACAATGCTACAAATAGTCCTAAGATCCACTGTAGTGTCTTCCAAAGTGGAGTAGCTTTCAGTAGGTATGCTTTTGGATTCCACGTTCCATTTGGTAGAAGTGTGCAAGTGTATATTGCAAGTGGCATAACTAGTGCTGCGAGTCCGGGCGTAAATGTTGGCGTGTTGAAGATAGTATGTAGATACTCTCTTGCACCTTCAGGATGAAGAGTTGCATATAGTATGATAATTGTAAGAGTGAGCACCCCGGTAACGAGTGCCTGCACTCCTAGAAACAAAGGAATATACAGCAATAAGTCCTTAAGTTGCCATGGGTTATGTTGTCGTAAGTTCATCTATGTCGTTCTTATCTAATAGTGTATATGCTCCTAGTGCTACTTCTTTTGGTAACGCATAGTTTCCTATGGTGGTCCGCTTTAGGTAGGTGACCGGATGCCCCAGGGTTTCCATCATTCTTCTGATCTGACGCTTTTTTCCTTCACCGAGTAATATGTGTAGCACAGTTTTTTTTCCGCTTTCTAGTATTTCAGCCTTTGCAGGTGCCGTTGTATATGT